>JAQTVX010000036.1 GCA_028706585.1 Candidatus Krumholzibacteriia bacterium
GGAAGAAGAGATCGAAAGGAATCCGCGTGCGCGGAGCGCGAAGCTCCGGGCCGCAGAGAGGTTGTAGCATGAACGTGAACTCCGGTTATCCATTGGGACTGCAAACGATCGTCAAGCGGGCGCTCGAGGGGCGCCTCACGCCGCTGAGCTTTCTCCTCGTTCTGGGGTTCTTCTCGACGCTTGTGCTTCTCTATATATCGCTGCACGTCTATTTCTTCAACATCTCGAGCACCATCGTCGCTTCGATCGAGCGCGTCGACGCTCTCATCGATTCCAACGTGCGGCTCATGACCGCCTATAACGAGCTCGCGGCGCCTGGCCGGATCATCCCGATTGCGCAAGAGCTCGGGATGCGCGCCGGTTCGACCGAGGAGGTCCAGCGGCTCGCGCTGCGATTCGATGCGAAATCCGATCATGGAGAGCCTTCGTGGGCTCAGGCGAAGATAGAGAATCTGCTGGAATTCGGTCCGCTCAACAGGCCTGGAACAAAATGAGCGAATTGTATCCAAGACACCGTTTGAACGTCCTGTCGATAGCCGTCACGGTCGTAATAGGTGTCATTGTGTACCGGCTCATCGAGCTCCAGATCGTAGATCACGAGAGGTACATCGCCAAGGCGAAACGTCAGTGGTACGTGAAGCACAGGATTCCCGCCCGACGCGGAAATATTTTCGACCGGAACGGTTTCCCCCTCGCCGTGATGCATTGGACATACACGGTCGGCGTGACCCCGAGGAGCTTTTCAGTCGGCGACAAGAAGGCCGTCGCGTGTCTGGCGGAGGCGTGCGACATGTCCAAGAACGCGCTGCGGCGCAGGCTCGCGAGAGACGATGCATACGTTCAGCTCGGCAGGGATCTTCACCTGACAGAGGACCAATTCTCCAAGCTCTCGACGCTCTCCGGCGTGCGCGTCGATCCCAACCACGACCGCCTCTATCCTTATGAAGCGATGCCTCCGCAGCTCGTGGGCGCCATCAACGAGGAAGGCAGCGGAACAGCGGGGATCGAACTCGCGTTCCAGAGCATTCTCGCGGGGGAGGACGGGTGGCTTCTCGAAAGCCAGCTCCCCGGAGATCCCCGGGGGTTTCAACCCGTGAACGCGCCGGGGCGCAAGCCGCGCGATGGCAACGACATCTACCTCACGATCGACACCCGGATTCAGTCCATCGTTGATTTCGAGCTCGAACAGGCGATCGACCGGTACGGCGCGAGGGGCGGGATGGCGATAGTGGTTGAGCCGGAGACGGGAGATGTGCTCGCTATCTCGGAAAAACCGACGCGCGAGATCTCCCGCGTCGCAAGCAAGGCGGAGGGCTTCGCCCTGCGCTCGGTCAATTGCATCTATGAGCCCGGCTCCACCTTCAAGCTCATCACGGATTCATATCTGCTCGAATCGGGGAAGGTTGATCCGTACGACGCCTTCTACGGAGAGAACGGAGAGGCCCACTTCGATTTCGGCACGTTCCACGACGACCACGAGTTCGGCTGGTTGACCTTCAAGGAGTCATTCGTTCATTCCAGCAACATCTGCACGATAAAAGCGGCGCTCGGCACGCGAAACGAGGACTTCTACCGCCACATACTGCGCTTCGGTTTCGGCGGAAGGACTGGGATAGATCTTCCAGCGGAGTCCCGCGGCACGCTGCGGGAACCCGGTATCTGGTCCTCGCGGTCGCTTCCGAGCATTGCGATCGGCCACGAGGTCGGCGTTACCGCAGTTCAGATGGCGATGGCCTACTGCGCGGTGGCGAACGGCGGCAACCTCCTCGTGCCGCGTATAGCACTCGAAGCCAGGGACGCGAAGGGTTCCGTCATTGATCGGTTCCCGCCGGTTATGGTGAGACGCGTGCTTTCGGAGGGCACCGCCAGAATGATGCGGGATTTCTGCAAGGAAGTTGTTCTCAAGGGAACCGGTATGAAGGCCGCGGTGAACGGCGTCGAGGTCGCTGGGAAAACCGGCACGTCGCAAAAGGTCGTCAGCGGCACGTACCAAAAAGGGAAATACGTCGTGAGCTTCGCCGGTTTCACGCCCACCGAGGAGCCGCGGATCGTGTGCCTCGTGGTGCTCGATGAGCCGGTGTATCCATACTATTGGGGCGGAGAATCCTCGGCAATCGTATTCAGCAAGATCGTCGAGGGCATAAACCTCTCCACCGATCTGTTCTACAACGCCGGGACCGAGAGCATCGCGATGGGCAAGGCGCGTGGCGAGAGGAAACGTGTGCCGAGCTTCTTGAGGCTAACCGCAGAGGCGGCAACCGACCTTGCAGCGGACTGCGGTCTCGCCGTCCAGTGCCCCAAAGCGAAAGGAATCGTGTACTCGCAAATACCCGATCCCGGGACGTACGTTGATCGCGGAGAGGAGATCAAGCTCATGATTCGCGCGGCGGAGGCGCAGCCGAAAGAACCGCAGCGCGTTCCAGGCGTGGCGGGGCTATCGATCCGTGAAGCTAGGCGGCTGCTGCTGGCGTGCGGCCTCGATTGCATCGTGCGAGGTTTCGGAATCGTCGAACGGCAGGATCCTGCGGCCGGGTCGTTCATTTCCCGGACCGCCAAGGTGATCCTCTACTGCAATCCGCGAAGCAGCGCGGAGACAAACGAAGGCGTTCAGATTGCCGATGGAGCTGGACATTGAAGCTTTCCCGTCTTTTCGATGGAATTGAAACGAAGAGCCGACTGCACTTCCGCGACGTCGAGGTGGCTGGCATCGCCGTCGATTCGCGCGCGCTCAAGGTCGGCGACTGCTTCGTCGCTATCAAAGGGCACGCGGTGGACGGGCTCTCGTTCGTCGCCGATGCTGTTCAAAAGGGCGCCTCGGCGCTCGTCGTCGAACGGGCGGTCGCGGCGGATGTCCCGACGCTCGTCGTCGAGGATCCGTCGTCCGTGGCGGCGCAGCTGGCGCGCCGCTTTTACGGCGATCCGGCATCCCGGCTCGTGCTCGCCGGCATTACGGGAACAAACGGCAAGACCTCGAGCGCGTTTCTGCTGCGCTCGATTCTCGATATCGCCCACGGACCGTGCGGCGTCATCGGCACGGTCGGATACGGCATCTCCGACGAGTACATCCCGACATCCAATACGACACCAGGAGCCGTCGATCTCTATCGAACGCTGGATGACTTCACGAAACGCGGCTGCCGATCGGCGGTCATGGAAGTCAGTTCGCATGCGGCGGTGCAGGGAAGGATCAACGGACTCGAGTTCGATGTCGGCGCGTTCACGAATCTGACGCGCGATCATCTGGATTATCACGGCTCGTTCGAGGAATACATCAGGGCGAAGGAAACGTTTGTCGCCACGCTGACCCAGACTGGACGGAAAAAGCGTCCTGGCACGTTCGTGTACAACGCGGATGATCCCGAGGTCGTCCGGGTCGCGGAGCGTTTCGCCGGCCGGAAGATCTCGTTCGGTCTCTCATCGCGCACGGACGTTCGGGCCGAGAGGCTCAGGGCGGATCTCAGAGGGACGTGTTTCGATCTCATCGTGGGATCGGCTCGGGGGCGGCTCGAGCTCAAGCTTCTCGGGAGGATCTCGGCATACAACGCCATCACCGCCGCCGCTTGCGCGCACGCGCTCGACGTCGGCATGGAATCGATCAAGGAGGGGCTCGAAAAGGTCGCGCAGGTGCCGGGGCGATTCCAGGTCGTCTCCTGGAAACGGGGACCGACGGTGGTGGTAGATTTCGCGCATACACCGGACGCGCTCGAAAAGCTCCTCAATTTCTGCAGGGAGCTGCAGCCCCGGAAGATCGTCACCGTATTCGGTTGCGGGGGCGACCGGGACCGAGGGAAGCGGCCCTTGATGGGGTCGATCGCGGCCAGGTTGAGCGGCATTGTCTTCGTCACCGATGACAATCCGCGCACCGAGGATCCTGATCGAATCGTCAAGGAGATCCTCGACGGTATCGAGAGTAGCGTCGCGCCAGTCCACGTCGTTAGGGACCGGCGGGAGGCGATTCGCCGGGCCGTTGGGTCGGCGGTGGAGGGCGACCTCGTCGTCATTGCCGGCAAGGGTCATGAGAATGCGCAGATCTTGAAAAATGAGCGCGTTCCGTTCAACGACGCGCACGAGGCTGAAGAGGCGCTGAAGGATCTGGAGGTCGATCATCAAGGTTGATCTCAAGTGGGTCGCCGACGCTCTCGCGGTTGCCGGGTATCGCGGCGCTGATCCGGGAGCCGGTTCGATAGAGGGCGTATCGATCGACACGCGCTCCGGATGCGAGCACCGGCTCTTCATCGCCCTGAAGGGCGCGAGCGCGGACGGGCACGACTTCCTTCGGGAGGCCGTTCAGAAGGGCGCAGCGGCGCTCCTTGTTTCGTCGGGACACAAGCGTGAGGCGACGGATCTCGCCGGAGCGCTTCCGGTGTTCGACGTGCCCGATACGCTCAGGGCTCTTCAGGCTCTCGCCGCGGCGTACCGAGCGCTCGTGAATCCGCGTGTGATCGCGATCACCGGCAGCACTGGGAAAACGGGAACGAAGGAATACCTCGCCGCCATCGTGGCGCGGCGATACAGAGTCATGGCGACGCCGGGAAATCTGAACAACCACATCGGGCTTCCTCTCACGATTCTGGGCATGGAGGGGAGCGAGGACATTTGCGTGACCGAGATGGGGGCAAACCACAAAAGGGAGATCAAGGCGCTCGCCGACATTGCCAAACCGGAGATCGGCATCGTGACGAATATCGGTCCGGCGCACCTCGAGTTCTTCGGCTCGCTCAAGGGAGTGGCCGCCGCCAAGGCGGAGCTCCTCGATGCGCTTCCGGGCGAAGGCATCGCCGTGCTTCCGGCGGACGACGAGTTCGTGGATTTCCTGAAGGGGCGCGCCAAGGCTCGTACGCTAACTTTCGGTTTCGCGGCGCAGGCGGACCGCCGCATAACGAGTCTCGAGAAGCGCGATTCGGGCGGCTATCGTTTCCGCGTTGGAGATACGCCGATCGAGGTTCCGCGCTATGGCAAGCATCATGTGCTCAACGCCGCCGCAGCCGCGGTTGTCGGCTCTGAGCTCGGGATTCCTCCGGATGAGATCGCGGCGGCCGTGCTGGAGGCCAAGGTGAATCAGGGCAGGGGCGTGCTCTTCGATATCGACGGCATCATCTTCTTTGACGATAGCTACAATTCGAACCCGGCGTCGCTTCGGGCCTCGGTCGATGCATTCATCGAGCTTCCCGCGAAGGGGCGGCGCTGGCTCGTGCTCGGCGACATGCTCGAGCTCGGCGATTCGAGTGCGGATCTCCACCGTGAAGCGGGCGTCTTCTGCGGCAGGGCGAAGGTCGACGGTATACTCACGATCGGTATCGAGGCAGTCGAGCTGAACCGCGCCGCATCCGGCGAGAGAAGATCACCGGAGCACATCACGCATTTCATCGACGTCGATGCGTTGGCCAGGCACCTCAACGAGCTGGTGGCGCCGGGCGACGCGGTTCTCGTAAAGGGTTCGCGGGGCATGCACATGGAGCGTGTTCTCGACGCGGTCGAGAAGCTGCGCGGCGCGGCGCGGCGGAGGGTCGACTGATGCTGTACTGGTTGCTCTATCCGTTGAGAGGTTATTTCTTCGCATTCAACGTGTTCAGGTACATCACGTTCCGCGCCGCGTACGCGATGGTCACCGCGCTCCTCATCAGCTTCATTTTCGGGCCCATACTCATCCGGCGGCTGCGGAAGCTTCAGATCGGTCAGCGCATCCGCGAGGAAGTGCCGGAACGTCACCAGGAAAAGGAAGGCACGCCGACGATGGGAGGGCTCCTCATCATAACCGCGACCATCGTGCCGACCCTGCTCTGGGGCAACCTCGCCAACCCGTATATTCAGGTCGCGATCGTGGTCACCCTCTGGACCGGGCTCATAGGATTCCTCGACGACTACCTCCGCGTCGTAAAGAAGACCGAAAAGGGTCTCGTTGGGCGCTACAAACTCCTCGGCCAGTTCCTCTTCGGAGCCGCCCTCGGCGTGTTTCTCTACCTGCATCCGCTCGTCCGGGAGGGAGCCACGCAGAGCGCCGTGCCATTCCTGAAGAACTACTTTCTCGAATGGGGGCTCCTGTACGTGCCGCTCGTGATTCTCGTCATCATGGGAAGCTCCAACGCGGTGAATCTCGCGGATGGGCTCGACGGGCTCGCAACGGGCGCCTCCGCCTTCAGCTTTTTCGCGTTCGCCGCGCTCGCGTACCTGAGCGGTCACAAGACGTTCGCCGGGTATCTGAACATTCCGTACATGCCCGGATGCGGCGAGCTGACCGTGTACTGTCTGTCCGTTGTGGGGGCTGCGCTGGGCTTCCTCTGGTTCAACACACACCCCGCGCAGATCTTCATGGGGGATACAGGCTCCCTCGCGCTCGGCGGGGCGCTCGGGACGGTCGCCGTGCTCCTGAAAAAGGAGCTGCTGCTCATCATCATCGGAGGTGTTTTCGTTGCCGAGGCGATGTCGGTGATACTCCAGGTCGCTTCGTTCAAGCTCACCGGCAAGAGAATATTCAAGATGGCGCCGATACATCATCATTTCGAGCTCAAGGGGTGGCGCGAGGAGAAGGTCGTGGTCCGGTTCTGGATCATCGCGGCGCTTCTCGCGCTGCTCAGCATCAGCACCCTGAAACTGCAGTAACGCGGGGGGAAGATATGGAGAGCGGGTGGCCGGAAAGAAAGTCATAACTGGGTACCGGGGCAGACGCGTGCTCGTCCTCGGTCTTGCGAGGAGCGGCGTTTCCGCGATGCGGTTGCTGCTCGCCGAAGGCGCCATCGTCAGCGGCGCGGATGAGAGCGCGCGGATCGACGTCCCGAAGGACCTCGCCGGGGCCTCCGCGCATCTCGGCCCATTCAGCGCGGGCCTTCTCGACGGGATGGATGAGATTATCGTGAGCCCGGGCATAGCGATCGACAATCCGCTAATGCTCGAGGCCCGCTCGCGCTCGATCCCCCTGACGAGCGAGCTCGAGCTCGGCGCCCGCTTCGCGCGGGGGCACCTCATCGGCGTCACCGGGTCCAACGGCAAATCCACGACCGTGACGATGATAGGGGAGATTCTGAAAATGGCCGGTCGCCGCGCGATCGTTTGCGGCAACGTCGGCCTGCCCTTCACGTCGGTCGTGAAGGATCTCGGGCCCGGGGATTTCTTCGTGCTCGAGATATCGAGCTTCCAGCTCGAAACGATTTCGACGTTTCGTCCGGAAGTTGCAGGCATCCTCAATCTCACGCCCGATCATCTCGACAGGTATCACGACGTCGAGGATTACTACCGCTTCAAGGCGAGGATCGTCGAGAATTGCGATGCCAAAGACACGTTTTTCTACAATGCGCTCGACAAACGGTGCGCGAGCATAGCCGAAGCCTTTCCAGGGGCGAAGGTGCCATTCTCGTCCGAAGGCCCCGTGGAGGGTGGAGTTTTTCTCGATGAGCGCGGCCGACTCGTCCGCGAGCGCGGCGGAGAGATCGAGAGCTTCCTCGATCGCAGCGAGCTCGGCGTCTTCGGCCTTCATAACGTGGAGAACGCTCTGGCAGCGGTCGCTTCGCTGACCCCCTTCGACGTGAGCAATGACGCTTGTCGGAGGGCTCTTTCCGAGTTCAAGGGGCTCCCGCACCGCATGGAGAAGGTCGCGGTGGTGCGCGGGGTCACGTACTATAACGATTCCAAAGGCACGAACGTCGAGGCCACCATGATGACTCTCAAGGGGCTCGATCACCCGGCGGTTCTGATCGCCGGCGGCCACGACAAGGGCGGGGATTTCACGAAGCTGGTTCCGTTACTCACGCACGTCAAGGCGATCGTGACGATCGGAGAGGCGGCTCCCCTCATCGAGGAGGCCATCGGCTCGGTCGTGCCGATAGCGCGGGCGGCGACGATGCAGGACGCCGTTGAAACGGCGGCCCGCACGGCGCAACCCGGAGAGATCGTGCTTCTGTCTCCCGCTTGCGCCAGCTTCGACATGTTCAGGAACTTCGAACACAGGGGAGAGGTATTCGCGGAATGCGTGAAGGAATTGCAGAGATAGCTGAGATCACGGAACGGAGGAGGTACGACCTCAAGCTCGTCCTCGCCACCGTGGCGCTGGTCGTGCTCGGTCTCATCATGATCGCCTCGGCGAGCCAGATGGTGAAGCTCCAGCGTGTGAGCGGCCCGCATTTCTACTTCTTCTATCGACAGCTCATGCTGGCCGCGCTCGGGATCTTCATGATGGGTCTTTTCATGAGAGTGCCTTACCACCTTTATGAGAAGTTCGCCGGGAAGCTATTTATCGCCGCGCTCGTGCTGCTCGGCGCCGTTCTCGTCATAGGCACGGAGATCCGCGGATCGAGCCGCGCCATCTACATCGCGAACTTCGATTTCCAGCCCGTGGAGGCCGCGAAGATACTACTCGTCGTCTTTCTCGCAGCGAAGATCTCGGAATGGGGCGACCGCATAAGGGATTTCAAGACCGGATTTCTCCCTCTCGCCTCGTCGGGGATGGCCATGGCGGGCATGGTGGCGCTTCAACCGAACATCTCGAATGCCGTCCTCATCGCTGCCCTCACATTCGTCATCCTCTTTGTCGCGGGCTGCCGCGTGAAGCACATTCTGATATTCGGCTTTGCGACGCTTGCTGCGGCCGCGCCGTTTCTGTTGCACGTCTCCAAGGTGGTCACGCGCCTCAAGGATTACATCCATGGCGGCGGCAGCGCGACGAATTTCCAGCTCGAGCAGTCGCTCATCGCGCTCGGATCCGGGGCGCTTTTCGGGACCGGGCCGGGCCGCGGTCACCAGAAGTACCGCTTCCTGCCCGACGCGCATACCGATTTCATATACTCGATTATCGGCGAGGAGCTCGGTCTCATCGGAACGATCGTGGTACTGCTCATCTTCGTGTTCATTCTGCGCCGCGCGGTTCGCACGGCGAAACGCGCCCCCGATTCCTTCGGCTACCTTCTCGCCCTGGGAATCGGTTTTCTCATTTTTATGTCCGCGGCGGTAAACATCATGATGACGACGGGGATTATACCTACGGCCGGTCTTCCGCTTCCGTTCATCAGCTACGGGGGATCATCGCTGATCGCCTCGCTTGCCGCCATAGGGATAATCGTGAACATCTCGTTCGAGGGGAGAGAGCGTAAACACACGGGCGGGATGCTGGGTCTGCAGCGCACGGCGAAGGCCATATACGCGAAGCGCGCTTAGTGCGGCGCAAAGAAGGGACGCTCTGACAATGAGAATCGTCTTTGCAGCGGGCGGCACCGGCGGGCACATTCTTCCTGCCATCTCAGTTGCCGATGAGCTCCGCGCACGGGGGAGCGGATTTGAGGCGCTCTTCGTCGGTACGCGCCTCGGGCTCGAGGGCAGGCTCGTTCCAGCCGCCGGTTACGAAATACGTTTTATCCGTGCGGGGGGCCTCCGGGGGAAGGGTATCGCAGCGAGGATCCGCAACATTGCGAGCATGGCGGTGGGATTCTTCCAGTCTCTCGGGATTCTCTTCCGGTTCCGTCCCGATGTAGTGTTCGGGTCGGGGGGCTATGCGAGCGCGGCGGTCGTTCTCGCCGCTGCGCTTCTACGAAAGAGAGTCGTGATCCAGGAACAAAACTCGATTCCGGGACTCACCAACCGTCTCCTTGCCAGGTGCGCCGGGCGGATCTACCTCGGGTTCGCCAAGGCGTCCGAGTACTTCGGGAATCGCCGCGGCATCGTGGTCACGGGAAATCCGCTGCGCGAGCGTGTGGTGGTTTCGGGTCGGGTCGACGCGCGCGCAGCGTTCGGCCTCGAAACGGAGAAGCCGGTGCTTCTCGTTTTTGGTGGAAGCCAGGGAGCGCGCACGCTGAACCGCGCCGCGGCCGGATACCTTATGGCCCGCGAGAACGTGCAGGCGATAATTCAGACGGGGACGCAGGATTACGAATGGGTTATGGAGCGCCTCGGGGGACAGAAGCAGCGCTGTTTCATACGGCCTTATCTCGACGACATGCACTGCGCGTACGCAGTTGCCTCGGTAGGCCTTGCTCGCGCGGGTGCGTTGAGCGTATCTGAGATCGCAGCGGTAGCTCTCCCGTCGATACTGGTTCCGTACCCTCACGCCGCGGACAATCATCAGTTCTACAACGCCTCGTTCCTGGCGGAGGCCGGAGGGGCGATCATCATAGCTGATTCGGATCTGAACGAGAGCACTCTCGCCGCGGCGCTGGATCCGCTCCTCGCCGATGCGGCCAGGCTCGCGGCGATGAAGCGCTCGCTAGCTGGAATAGCGCGCAAGGATGCGGCGAAGGTAATCGCGGACGACATGCTCGCGATTGCCTCGTGAAAAGCGGGGGACTCGAACGATGGGAAGCGCCAAACACGGGAACCGGCGACGCGCGGGCCGAAAGAGGAACATGATGCTGGGAAAAACAAGACACATACATTTCGTCGGGATAGGCGGCGTCGGCATGAGCGGCATCGGCGAGATTCTCCTCAATCTCGGCTTCACGGTGAGCGGCTCCGATCTCGAGAAGAGCCCGGTCACGGAGCGGCTCGCCCGGCGCGGGGCCAGGATCCGGATCGGCCACGCTGCCGGGAACATCGCGGGGTGCGACGTCGTCGTCGTTTCATCGGCGATCGAAGCGGGCAATCCGGAGGTCGTCGCGGCGCGCGAAAAGGGAATTCCCGTTATCCCGCGTGCCTCTATGCTGGGTGAGTTGATGCGTTTCAGGACGGGAATCGCCGTCGCCGGCGCCCACGGCAAGACGACGACGACCTCTCTCGTCGGCGCTGTCCTCCAGGAGGCCGGAGCAGATCCGACGATCATCGTCGGCGGTCGCGTGAAGAGCCTCAAGGCGAATGTCCGGCTCGGCGAGGGGGAGCTTCTCGTCGCGGAGGCGGACGAGAGCGACGGGAGCTTCACGCATTTGACGCCGGTATTCGCCATCATCACGAACATCGACGCCGAGCACCTCGATTACTACGGCACGATAGATGCGATCTACGATGCCTTCGTCGAGTTCTCGCGCTGCGTTCCCTTCTATGGCGCGATCATATGCTGCATCGACGATCCGAAGGTGAGAACTGTCCTTTCGCGCATAGACAGGCGCATCGTGACCTACGGAATGAGCCCCGATGCGGACATCCGCGGGCGTCTCCTAGAAACCGGGCCCGGGGGAAGCCTCTTCTCGTACACGGTGCGCGGCAAACGCCGCGGGAAACTTCACTTGTGCGTTCCCGGATACCACAACGTTCTCAATGCCCTGAGCGTGTGCGCCCTCGCCGAGGAGCTCGACGTGTCGCACCGCCACCTCGCCGCCGCCTTCGCCGCGTTCGGCGGGGTCGCCCGCCGATTCGAGATCAAGGGAGAGCGCGGCGGCATTCTCTTCGTGGACGACTACGGCCATCACCCGACCGAGGTGCGCGCCACGCTCTCCGCCGTCGCGGGCTTGTGGAAGGCCAAGCGCGTCGTCGTCATCTTTCAGCCGCACCGCTTCAGCCGCACGAAGCTGCTCGCCAAGGAATTCGGAGCCGCGTTCAAGGGCGCCGATCTCGTGTATGTGACCGACATTTACGCGGCGGGGGAAAAGCCGCTGCGCGGCGTCACGTCGCAGGTCATCATCGACGGAATCCGGAAGACCGGAGTGAAGGCGGTCCCTTGCGGCAGCGCGCTTGATATCGCCCGCGAGCTGCGTCCCGGCGACGTCGTGCTGACGCTCGGCGCCGGCGACGTTTGGAAGATCGGAGAGGACCTTCTTCGCCGCCGCCGCGGCGGAAGTGCTACGGTGGTCTAATGGGAGCCAGGCTCAGCCAGCATTTTCTGCGCGACGAGGGCGCCCGCGACGGCGTCGCGGGCCTCTCGAACGCGCGTCCCGGGGACAAAATCCTCGAGATCGGCCCGGGGCGCGGCGCGTTGACCGGCCGCCTGCTCGCTACGGGCGCCGCGGTGACCGCGATCGAGCTCGACGAGATCATCGCGGGCAAGCTTCCGGGCATGGTCGGTCCCGAAGCCGCCGCGAGCCTCAGGACGATCAACGAGGACTTCCTGCGCTATGACCTGCGGGAGCTCGGGCCGGGCCCTTGGATCGTCGTCGG
>JAQTVX010000300.1 GCA_028706585.1 Candidatus Krumholzibacteriia bacterium
TATCTGCCGTTTGTAGCACTCCTTCTCCATGTAGTGGAGGAGCGGCAGGAATTTCTCCGCGGGAACGAATCCCGGAATGACCGTCACCAGCTCCCCCTCCCGATCGAGGTAGGCGAGCGAGGGGAATCCTCGCACGCCGAATTTCTTGGCAAGCTCCGGCGAAGTGTACTGACGTCCCTGGTAGACCACCCTCTCATTGTTGTTTTCGGCGTCGATGCGTATCGTCACGAAATGCTCGGCGAGGTACTTCTTCACATCGGGATCCGAGAACGTCTTCTCGTCCATGACCTTGCACCAGCGGCACCACGTTGTGTAGAAATCGATGACGACGTGCTTCTTGTCCTTCGCCGCGAGCGCCATCCCGTCGTTGAAAGAAAGCCACATCACGGCTCCGCCGCCCGAAGAAGCGTTCGCGCTGTCCTTCGATCCTCCCCTTTCGCCGCAGCCTGCAACGACGGACGCGCAAAGCATAGCGGCCAGGATAACGTGCATCCCCCTCATTTATTCCTCCTGCATGAATAGAAACACGGCTGGACGCTTGCTACATGATAAGAAAGTGGGGTGCACAATGCAATATCCCTTCTGCCAAGAACCTCGGAAGCCGGCGGCTCGGCGCTCCGACGGCGCGTGCCGGCGGGCTCCCCCTTGAAAATTCACCGCGTAACCCGTATCATCCGCGAGGCCAAGTTGCATCTTGTACGCGAGGAACCATCGTAATCTCCCGGGCGTCGAACGGCAAAGGGGAATATCATGAGAGCCGCTTTCAAGCTATTGCTATCTGCCGCCGTATATTGCTTGTTCGTCTTAACGGTCGTCTGCTCGATCGCCGCGGCGCGGACGCCCGACGACGGCGGCGCGGCGGCCCCGGTCCAGAGCGCGAATGCTGCAACGCACGTCGATCGATGGCTCGTGCTCGGGCCGTTTCAATCTCCCCTGCCGGCCTTCTCCGCCGAGGCCGGGGAGAAATACGACGCATCAAATCTGCTTCTCTACGAAGATACTCCGCTCGAGGCCCTGACGAGCATCGAGGGAGGGACACATGGGCTGCTCCTCGGCTCGCGCGCATCATGGAAGGGCGTTCCGGCGGATTCGAACGGCCTCCGCCTGCCCGGCGACGCGAAGTCGCCCGCCATCGCGTACCTCGCCGCGTACGTCGAGGCCTCCCGCTGGACAAAGATCGGCATGAGCGTCCGCGCGAGCGACGCATTCATGATGGCCATCGACGGCGTCGAGATCGTGAAGGGCGAGAGGAGCGCCGGATTCGCAAATCCGAAATCGGCGGAGGCGAAGCTCGAGCGCGGAAAACACATTATCATCGTCAAGACGGTGCGCATGCCGGCGGACACGGCGGCGGACTGGCGGCTCGACGTGAGCCTGTCCGCCGCCGGCGCGGGCGCCGCGCCATTGACCATTTCCAATTCACCGGAACGGAACATCTCCCTGAACGAGATATTATATGCTCGGCAGATCATGGGCGCTTCGATCTCTCCCGACGGGAGCCTCGTCGCGATCACGATTGGGGAATACGCGCGCGCGATCGAGAAACACCGGAGCTGGACGGAGATCCGCAGCGCCGACGATGGTTCGCTCGTAAGAACGCTCAAGGACGTCGATCGGATATCTCGAGCGGAATGGGCACCGGCGGGAAAACGTCTGTCATACATGATAGGAAGCGACGAGGACGCTAGCTCCCTCCGCGTGCTCGATCTCGACACCGGAGAGTGCGGCACCGTTATCGAGAACGTGAAGAACCTGGATGGATACGTCTGGAGCCGCGACGGGAAATCGATCCTGTACACCATATCGGAGAAGGCCGAGCCCGACAAGCGCGGCATCCAGCACCTGACGCATATCGAGGACCGGCAGCAGGGCGGCGGAGACAGATCCTACCTCTATGCAACCACCTTCCCGGGCGGTGAAACGCGGCGCCTGACCTCCGGCCCGAACAGCACCGGCGTCTACGACACGCACCCCGACGGCAGGCGCGCTCTCATATGGAGAAGCTATGAGGATCTGTCAACCCGGCCATACGAGACGACGGAGCTCTTTATCATGAACCTCGAGGACGGCAGCGTCGAGCCACTCTGGAAAGGCCCCTGGTTGAACGACGCCTCATTCTCCCCCGACGGGAGGAAGGTGCTCATTCAGGCTGCCCCTTCCTCATTCGGTGCAATGGGAGTCAAGGTGAGCGGCGGGATGATTCCCAACGACTACGACGGCCAGCTCTACGTCTTCGATGTCGCGAGCAAGACCGTTGAGCCGCTCACGCGCGACTTCGACCCCTCTGTCACGAGTGCCGTATGGTCGAAGGTCGACGGAAACGTCTACCTCACGGCTGAGGATCGCTCATACGCGCATCTCTTCCGCTATGATCCGCGCAAGAAGACCTTCGAGCGCATAGACACAGGGTTCGAGGCCGTGCAGGGTGGCGATTTCGCGGCCGGCAGGGCGCGGGCCGTCTTCATAGGTTCCGGCGCCACGACGCCCCCGCGTCTCTACGCTGTAGACCTCGCGCGTGGAAAGTCGCACATGATTTATGACCCTGCCGCGGAGGACTTCGCGCATGTCGTGCAGGGCGCCGTCGAGGAGTGGAGCTTCACGAGCTCGGGGGGGCGAACGATCGACGGCTACTACTATCTGCCGCCGGGCTTCGATCCGCAGAAGAAGTACCCATGCATCGTGTATTACTACGGCGGCACATCTCCCACGACGCGCTACTTCGGCGGCCGGTATCCGAAGAACCTCTGGGCGGCCGAGGACTATGTCGTCTACGTCATCCAGCCGAGCGGAGCGACCGGGTTCGGACAGCAGTTCTCCGCCCTCCACGTCAATGACTGGGGCAAGATCGTCGCGGACGAGATCATCGAGGGGACGAAGAAATTCGTCGATGCGCATAAGTTCGTGGACGGGGCGAAGCTCGGATGCATCGGCGCCTCATACGGCGGTTTTATGACGGAGCTCCTCGTCACGAAGACGGACCTGTTCGCCGCCGCGATATCG
>JAQTVX010000301.1 GCA_028706585.1 Candidatus Krumholzibacteriia bacterium
GCGCGGTGTAAGACTGAACCAGATTGGTGACCACGTCTTCCTTTTCGGTCAAGTCCTTCCAATCGGACGCCGGTTTATCCGGAGGTGTCTCCGTCGGGCTCAGAATGCAGCCGGAATAGCCAAGCACAGCCAGCACCATAACAATCACGAGCGCATGTTTCTTCATGTTTTCGAGCATACAGTTCCCTCCTCATGGAATACTATCATATTCAGACGAAATATTCAAGACCGCATTTTCGTCCGGTATATCTTACGTATCGCCACAATCTTCCGGCCGCCTAGTTCGTCACCCGAAGCGATCCTCTCAGGTACCCGGCCGTCGGGTACGTCCCGCTCGCCTCGAGATCCCTCCACTCGATGATCACCCACCCCTGTGTGACGTAGGAGAGCGTGAACCGGGCGATTCCGGCGTACGTGGACTTCGTGCCGCCGGCCGTCTCCTCGAGAGTGATCTCATAGACCCCCTCGTAGATTGCCGTCGTCCCCGAGACGCTCTCCGTCGTGAAATTTCCATTTGCGTCCCCGAAGTGCGCCTTTCGCGCGCCCGTATAAAGCGTCTTGACGCGCGCGAGCCATTCGAGCTCCACGGTCTTCGTCCAGTCCGCGAACTTGTCGGCTCCGAGCTCCGCCGCGACTTGATCCGTGGGGATGAAGGCGAAGTCCGCACCGAGGCTTCGCTCATAGTTGGAATCCACGTTCGAAGCGAGGCCGCTCGCGAGATTGAGAAACACGTTCTTCGGCGTGCTGAGGTAGGGCGTGAGCCACTGATACTCGTTCGAGCCGCTGGGCTCTTCCGCCGTGCGCGGCTCGAATATGCAAGCGCCGCACGCGATCATCATCAGGATCATGCTGCCCGCGACGAATCGACTGCGAAACATTGCCATCCTCCTAGAACATGAGGTTCACTCTGGCCTCGGCCTCCACGTACTCTTTGAGCTTCGACGATATGTACGGCCCGTAGTTCTTGATATACATGACATCGATGTCGATGCCTCCGAGCTTCCCGAAGTTCTTCTTGCGCACGAACCCGAGCCTCAGCGTGCCCGAATCGTACGTGACCGACGAGGTGACGATCCTGCGCCCGTCCTGAGCGCCGAAAATATCGTTTCTCTGAATCCTGAAGTTGCCCTCGGCCTTCAGGGTGAAATCGGGGACCACCGTGTAGGCGGTCGTGACGGTCAGAGTGTTCTCGTGGCCGTTATTGGTCGGGCTGTAGCGCCTGCCCTCCGCGCGCGTGAGGTAGCTGCCCGTATCCTTCATGAGGTAGCTGTGCCTGAGGCTGAAAGCCAGCGAAGGGAAGAGGCTGAAGCTCGCCAGCGTGTTCAGCGTCGTGGCCCTGTTGAGGTAGTTCTCGTTCTCTTTATAGAGAAAATCGGTGAACTCGATTCTCACGATGTAGTCCTGCGTGAGGTAGACCCATTTAGCCGGGCGCACCATGATCGTAGGCCCGACCTGATACTTGTAATCGACGCGGTTGTCGCCGGAATACGTCCCGTCAATGTTGATCGTCTCATATCGTTCGGCGCTCGCCGTCGCGCTCGCGGTGAATCTCCTGAACGGGGCGCTGAAGCTGCAATTGCCGCTGTAGGACAGATAGTCGGCGTCGCGGGGATTGGCGGTCTGCTTCAGATAGAATCGCTGCCTGAGAGATCCCGTGCCGTTCGCGCTGATCGATATCGAGTCTCCGAGCGTCTGGCCGAGACCCATGGTCACGGTGTGCTTCCTCTCCCGATAGCTCGAAAGGGACCCCGACCAATCCGACGTGTTATCGCTCGTGGAGACATTGAACTTGACCCTTCCGTTCGCCGCGTACTGGTAGGTGGTGGATCCGGAGATGGAATTGCTTTCAGTCTTGTTCGACAGAAGCGTATCGATCGCGTATTTCTGATCAGATATGGAATGATCGAAGGTGAAGGACAGATCCAAAAACGGGAATGGCGCGATCTGCGACTGTACGCCGAGCTGTTCCCCGTCGCTCGTTATCCTCTCCTGCTTGGCCTTGGATGGATCGTTGAGAACCTCGTACGTATTGCCTCGCGGCGGCGTGACCTTTCTCATGATCCCGTTGTAGCGCGAATATGCCACCGAGAGCGTCTTCTCCTGTCCCGCGCCGTAGCTCATGTTCGCCCTCAGCGTGTCTCCATGGCTCCGCAGGGGCCCGAATCGCAAGGCCCCGATATCGCTCGTCTCACGGGTCAGGTTCATGCCGGCCCCGCCCCCCACGGCGAGGATATCGCCGAAGACGTAGTTGAGCATGCCGCTCGCGCCCCCCGAGAGCGTGTGATCGTATTTGAAATCGTTGAGCCCCTTGTTCCCGTTCCCCGTTATGGCCAGCACCGACCTGGAAGCGCCGAAGATTGGCTTCGTGAGCTCGAAGGCGAGGTTCGCTTCCTGAGTGTCATAAACGATGTCCTCGCCGTACCGAGCGAGTCCGAGGCTCTTGCTCTTCCGGTACGTCTCTCCGATATCGAAGTACAGCGAGTACAGGCCGGGCTGCTCCTTTTCCGCGCGGTTCGTGAAGCTCTCGGACAGATCCTCCATCTTGCGCGTACGGAGACGCTTGCGATCGATCCCGACCTCATGGGTCAACGTCCACCCTTTTCCGGGTCGGATGTTCACGGTCATCCTGCTCCCGATGGAGACATCGTTCATGGAGCTGCCGGCGCGCGAGCTGCTATTGACGGAAAAGCGATCGACCGCCTTCGCCGTGTCGGCGGCGGCCTTCGATGTATCGGCCTTCTGAACACTGTCGGCGGACGCCGGCGAGGCCGCCAGAGTATCGGCCGCCGTGGCGCCGCTCGTCGAGGCGGCCCGTAACCCGGCGCTCCAGCAGACGAGCAGGGCGACAAACAGCGAAATGCATGGGATTCGGATGCCCATCATCGAAGCCCTTTCAAGCGCCGGGAAGCGGCGAAGAGGCCGAACCAGCCTTCGAGCGTGAGCTCTTCGGGCCGCTTGCCGAAATCCA
>JAQTVX010000037.1 GCA_028706585.1 Candidatus Krumholzibacteriia bacterium
GGGGCCGATAGAACTCCCGCCTCGTCGATCACCCATGATGTCGAGAGCGGCGGGAAGGCGGGATCCCCTTTCGGCACCGAAACGTTCTGATCGTATCGATCGGTGCCCCCCTTGCAGGAGGCGACCAGCAGCAATACGAACAGCAGGCAGCGCGCAACGCTTCGCATCATCCCCTCCTTGTGACGCAGACCGGGCATGTATGCTCGAGTTTCCTGCTGCATCCAGCCCCGCCCCCTCCGGCGCACGCGCAAGCGCAGGCGCAGCTGACGCAGGCGCAGGCGCACGACATCGAGGCGCCGCCGAAGCCGCCGCCTCCGCCAGCGGATCTGCCGCCTCCCGACCTGCCTCCGCGGGAACCGCCACCGAGCATGCCACCGTAGAAGATATTTCCTCCGGAATAGCGCCCCCTGTCTAATCGCAAAGCCATAATCACAATGATGAGCACTGTTAGTATGATAACGAATGCGACGATGGCACTCACCGCGCCGCCCGCCCCGCCGGATGCACTCTTCAGATTGCTCGCGGCCATTTTCGTCGGAAACAGCGCGACGGGGAAGGATACGTGAATCGTCAAACGCCCTCCAGGGCCGAGACTGTAGTTGTCCCAGATCATTTCATCGCCCGAAACGGAAGACGGCTTGGGATCCGCGGTGACGGTCGCGAGGCTCGCGAAGAACTTCACGCTCACTCGCATCGTGTCGATGGCGGCACGGTCATACCATCCGGGAGTGAATTCCAGCTCGTAGTTGTCCTTCTCCGCGTAGAACAAGCCTTTCTGGACTGTCGAGAATGAAACCTCGAAGGTCTGTCCCCGCTGGTAGTCCTGGTCGAGATCGAGCCGCACCCCGCTCCAACCGCTCTGGCTCGCGGACGAAATCACGCTGATGGCGCCACGGTGGCTCACGATCTCAAAACTCTCATTTGGCGTTCCCACCGTTATCCATGGGATATGCCCGCCGGTGACGAGCCATTTCTGATAATAGTCGACGGCGACGGTGCCGTCCGAATGAGGGGTCAGGCCCACCCTGTAGCTCAGTATTCGATACGTTCCGGTGTCTCCGGCGAAGGATCGACCGGCCGAGAGCACCAGACCCGCCATCAAGAGCACAAGCACCAGTTTTTTCATTCGCCCTCCCCCCTTTCTCCCCGGCTTTTCGTTCGCGGAGACTCATCCAGGGGGCACCCTCCACCGCAGCTGCTCTCATACTCGCATCCCCCGCATTCATCCCTCGCGAAAAGGTGCTTCCGCAGCTTCACGCACGTGGGGTGGCGCCAGATCGAGGCCCAGTCATCCTTCAGAATATTGCCCACCGAATCCGGCCATGACTGGCACGGAAGCACCGTGCCGTCCGGTTGAATCGCCATGTTGTGCGCCGCCGCCGAACATGACTTGACGCCCAGACCGAGCTCGACAGGATTGACCCCCTGGTGGTAGCACGTGGGCGAGTACCACTGGAAATTCATCCCGAGCTCGTCCGCTGTTAGACGCCCCGCGATCAAAACGTCATTGAGCGCCTTGTCATCGAGTCCGTTCTCTTTCTTATGCTCCACCCCATGCCCGCTGCAGATGAGCGTGTTGCAGGCGACGTTCTTGATGCCGAGGCCGTGCAGCCACTTGATCGTCTCGATGAAAGAAGCCGCGTTCGCTTTGGTGAGCGTCGCATTGGTCACGATCTGCATGCCGAGGCTCAGGGCTCTCTTGATGCCGGCCACAGTCTTGGCGTGAGAGCCCTTCGTGCACGTTATCTGGTCGTGTATCGCCGGATCGAACGACTCGACCGTGACCTGCGCATAGTCGAGACTCGCATCCTTCAGGGCCTGAGCCAGCTCGAAGAGCCTCGTGCCGTTCGTGACGAGGCCGGTGACGAACTCATCGGCCTGGCTCACGAGCTCCACGATATCGTCGCGCATCGTCGGTTCCCCGCCGGTGAACACGACCTGCGGCACCCCCTCCTTCCACAATTTCTCGTATACCTCGACCCATTCCGACGTGCCGAGCTCACGGTCGACTTTTCGGTTGCCGACGTAACATTTCGGGCATTCCAGATTGCACCGGTACGTCACCGCGAGATCCATGCGCGCCGGCGCGGCCCAGTCCCCGTATCGAAGCTCCCGGGGCCCGAGTCCCGCCTCGACCGGACAGGCGCCGTTGGCCACGTTCATCAACGTGCCGAAGAGTCTGTTCAGGTCGGCGAGGATCTTCTCCCGTTTGACCTTTCCAAACGGCAGCAATCCCTTTGAATGTCTCTCGGCCATCTTGCCCACGACGTAATCGACCACCGCCGCGGACTCGTCTCCGTCTCCCTGCTGATAGAGCCACATCGCGTCGATCAGGTGGGAGACGAACTCCGCCGCCGTCCGATCGAGAATGATCGGCGGCTGAAGCCCGTCGATCCAAAGAAAATTGTCCTTGGTCGGATCCTTGCGCCGCAGATGGAATCTGTGGTGGTTGATTGTGGCGTGCAGCACGCCGTCGCTTCTGAACTGGGATTTTCTTTCCACGGTCAGCTCCTGTCCGTGTCTCGCCGCCGACACGCCTCGTCCGTGCTACGATCCCCAATTCCCTCCCCTATGGCCACAGTATAGCAAAATGCTCGTGCCATTCAACTTCTTCCAATACAGCTGAACGGCCATTCCAGAATAGCGATTATGCAATTTCACTCTGCGCGGCACTGACTTCTCTTAATCGGGACGGCTTTGTGTGCGGGCGCCTGAGCCGGGCTGAGGAGCATTCTTCGCAAGCTCCTCCAGGCCTCTGGTAAGCATCTCTCTCGCCTTGGCGTCTCTGACTCTTGCGCTCTGCGCCCCGAGCACGACCGCGATGGCTCTCTGATGTCTGTTGGATGCGGTCGCCGCGACTGAGAACCCAGCTGCCCTGAAATAACCGGTCTTCAACCCGTCGCACCCCTCGGTGGTTTTGAGCAGTCGATTGTGATTGACCATGATAAACGGTTTGGCCCCAAACGCCCTGAACGCACGCCGCTTGATGGACGTATATTTCAAGGTCTTTGGGTTTTTCAGGATCTCCCGGCATAGCTTCGCGATATCGCGCGGGGTGGAAACATCCGGCAGCTGTCCTCTGCCCGGGGGCAAGCCATGCACGGAGCGAAAGATGGTATCCGTCATTCCGATTTCATGCGCGCGCTTGTTCATAAGCTGCACAAACCCCTCTTTGCTGCCGGCGTAATGGATTGCAAGCGCCACCGCGGCGTCATTTGCCGATTCGACCATGAGCGCGTACAGCAGCTCGTCGACCGGAAACACTTCGTTCTCCTTCAAATACACCTGTGATCCGCCGATCTTGGCGGCTTTGGCGGTCACCGTGACAGGCTCGTTCATGGTCAGATGATAAGCATCGACTGCATCGAGAATGACAAGCAGCACCATGAGCTTGGTGACGCTGGCCGGATATCCTTTGGCATCGGCGTTGTCTTCAAAAAGGACTTTCCCCGTGGCGGCATCGATGACAATGGCGCCCAAATACGGGCTTCTGGACACTGTCTCCAAGGCAATCGCGGTCGTGGCGGTGCAGAGCAGCAAGAAAAGGATGAGCGTGGAGATAAACAAGAGGTTTGTCTTCATTACCACTTCCTTGACTACATTTGTCCGTTCACCAAAAATGCGAGGGGAGTATACCGACGAGCTTTCCGAGAGTCAACGAGAAGGCAGGCAGCAGCTGAGCCCAATGTTCTATTTGGCGGAACGGAGCCCCTCGAGGAAAAACCCCCTTACGAAGCGCCGAGGGATAAGCTATAATGTGTCGGGTAATTTTCAACCGAGGTTGTGGAGCTCGCGGGCGCGGCGAGCTCAAGGCGCCTACGACAATGCCTGATTAAGCGGGAGCAACGAACGGCGAGCCGGAATATGATCTACGCAAGACAAATAGAATCCGCCTCACACGTGGGGGATTTCGTTGTCCCGAACAGCTACTTCCTTGACAAGGAGCTGTACTATCGGGACAAACAGGGCACCTATGTTAGAAAGGACAACCTGACCGTCGAGGGCATGATCGGAGTTCACGGAATCAGAGAACGAAGATGGTCCGCTCCCAGCGAGAGAGCCAAGCACCTTGCGAAGAGGGCTGTCGAGAAATTGAGTATCAAGCCAGAACTTCTCATCGCGGCGCATGATGAATGGCCCGTACCCATCCCTGCCATTTCGGGAATTGCCCAGCATGTCCTCGGTTGCGGAAACGCCGCCTTTTGCGATCTGATTACCAACAGAGATCTGCCGGGGACCGTGATCGCGCAGGCCTTGATCGATTGCGGCAAATATCACAAAGTGCTCTACGCAACCGCTCCCGGTGTCTCCGCCATGAGGACGGAAGAGCAGTTCGACGCCATCAAGTTCTTGGAGGCAACGACACTCTTCGAGGAGGGTCACAAATCAAAACGAGCTTCCCTTGAAAATCCGGAAACGATTGATTTCATAATCGTTGATCATGGAGAGATGTTCGAATCCAAATCCGCCTTCGTGAAGGCCGAGCTCGGATGGACCGAAGTCCATTCGCTGGACGTCGTTGATGGCTGTCCCGGGTACATTATGGCGGTCCAAATAGCTGATGCTCTGATCAAGACCGGATACTGCAGAACGATCACCTGCGTGGGAGCTGAGGCCCTGGAAAAGATGTCCGACCCACGCCACTTGGATCATACCCTATATGGCTCCGCTGCCGGCGCCACCACATATCAAGCGAGCAAAGAGCCGGGGATAATCTGTTCTCATTTCAAGGGCTTTGGACATCTATGGCATTATCTAAGATGGGATACTGGAGTCCCCCTTGCCGACAACACTCCAACCGGGCCATATGTCGTTATGGAAGGCCATCAACTATACCGCTTCGTCATGCGGGCGCTGCCTATCGCTTTGAATGAGCTCATCAGGAAGGGCGCGGCTCTTGTATCGGATCTGGACATGTCCTCTGTTGTTTTCCTGCTTCATCAGATGAATGGCAAATTGATCGAGCACGCGCTCTGCGGCTTTCTCGGGATCAAGGCGAGTCAGCAGGATCTTCTTAACGACGAAATTCCTGAACGCGTCGTCGAATTCATTGATAGACAGGTCCCAATGTCCGTTCATGTATATGGAAACTCTTCGACGGCCACGATTCCGGTGACTGAAGATCATGCACGGAGGGGTCTCATCCGCCGAAGATTCTCGGATAAGCCCTTCAGCGAAGTGCTGGCGTTCGGTTCAGGCACAAAAACATTGAAGATGAGCGCCGGAGCAGGATTCAGCCTGGCCGGCTATATTGAGCGGCTGTGAGCCATTATGAATCTGCCAGCTTGAGGACTAGGGCATTCATTTCCGATTTGACTCTGCGCGACCTTTCCCAGGTCTCTTTCACAAAACCGTCGTCAGGTGCCTGCGTGTTGGCGTACGCATAGTCGCGGATTATCTTCTTGCCGCGGATATCGTCTCGCTCCTTCGCCCGCTCCGTGTCGCGTGCGATCCGTTCATGAATATCGGCCAATCGCCTGAGGTTCTCCGCGACCGACCGCCGCCCGTACCCCTCGGAGTCTATGAGGCCGCGCCGGCACTCCCAGTCCGCATCCCCGGTCGCATCATCATAGATCGATGCGACACGCGCTCGCTCTCCGCCATCGACCAGTGTTCCAACGCGCGCGGCCAATCCTTGAAGCGCGAAGTACTCTATATAGAAGCTGTATACGTCTATCCCCTTCGAACGGCTCTCCTCCAGCATGAAGTTCTTGCCGAGGCTCGGAATGTCTTCGTCCATATAGAGCTCTTTCACCTTTTCGACATTCTTCAGCCGGTCCCTCGCGACGATCATCCTCTCGACGATATCCCTGCGGAACACGTCGAACACGAACTGCGTCCGTCTCGCCTTGTTTCGCTTCTTGTATTTCCCTTCGTTTCTGAGCACCGAATAGAGATTCTCGGAAAGGACCCAGGCCGGGAAAATCTCGTTATAGGCCGGGGGCACTCCGTCGAATGCCATGGACGGCTTGTTGATGAGGGAAAATGGGAACTCGACCTTCTGGGGGAGCGTGTCAACGGCGGTCGCTATGAGACTGTACGGGGAGCCCGTGAAATCGGAAGGGAACTTGACATTGACGCCGAGGCCGAAAAAGAACCCCTCCCCGCACCAGATTTCCTGGTCCGGCGCTTTTGACGTGTGGTTGGAACCGACGTTCGCGCCGTATGCCACGTTCCCCTTCCCCTCCGGCCACAACGCCGCTATGAGCATTGCCTGGTGGTGGAAACCGACGAACGGCCCGATGAGCGAGGCCGTCACCTCTCCCTCCGCGATGCCGGTGTTCGGGCCGATGATGCTCTGCGTCACCTTGCCGTGTCGCTCCACGTGCGAGTGCTCGGTGAGCACCGAGTCGTCCACGATCGCCATCGATGTGACATCGCAGCCGTATTGAATGCACGAGTTGCGCACGAACGCGCCGTGGCTGATCCCGGTCCGCTCTTCAGTGTTGCTCAGGAGCGTGCAATTCTGAACGTTGGTTGCGCCGTCGATAGAGGCGCCTTCGCCCAGGTAGACATCCTCCACTCTGGCCGTGTGGCGGATGACGCCGCCGGGCTCGACAACGCCGAAGGGAGCGCTGCATGCATCTATGTAGGACTTCACGAACTCCCGGTACGCCTCGAGGAACTCCCTGTCTCCTCTCCACGTGGCGACAGCCGTCGCCACAGGGATCGTGATCTCGGCGTACGAAGACACTTCCCTGCCGCCCGTTTCGATCCCGATCGCGATCTCCCTGCCGTTGCCGAATGCGCATTTCGGGGATGCGATCAGAGCCCCCGTGTCGAAAACGGCGCAGCTTCCCTTGAGAATATAGTTGGAGACGAGGGCGACGCCGGAAACGAGGCATCCGTTTCCGATCTCCGAGTTCGCGATCGTGCTGTTGTAGATTCCTCCCGGGAGCGATGCCGACGTCTCCACGAGCACATCTTCGCCTCCGAGCACGCCCAGCACACAGTCGCCGAGAAATGTGCTGCCCGTAATGAAAGACGGCGTGAATCTCTCGGCCACCAGAACCCTGCTCCAGTCGGGAGAACCATTGCCTTGTGACTTCAGCGCGTCGATCTCACCTGTAGTCAGCGGTCGAACCCGGTCGCCGAACAGGCGGCTCTTCCCCGGAGCACGATTGAGCTCCCGCATGGAAGCGACGAAGCACGACGTCTCAAGCAGCTCCCCGACGAGAGATTTCAGATACTCGTTCATACCCGCATGGTCCTTCTCGAACGCTCTCCGCGTGCGACCGGCCTCACGGGCCGCCGTTAACGGCCTATCTGTTTCCGGACAATATGCTTGTTGTCACGAATCCAGTTGTAGTATTCCTTCCGCTTCAACTTCGACGCCGCCTCCGCGTCCAGAATGACGATCGCATAGCTGTGAAGCTGGAGCGCCGATGCCGTGATCTGGCTCGTGACCGGGCCCTCGATGAACTCGCGGCACACCTCGGCCTTGGCCTCGCCGTTCGCGATGAGGAGAATCTTCTTGGCCTCCATGATCGTGCCGATTCCCATCGTGATCGCGAACCGCGGCACATCCTCTTCTTTGTCGAAGAAGCGGGCGTTATCCTTGATGGTCTGTTCGTACAGCCCTTTCACCCTCGTCCGGCTCGCGAAGGAAGAGCCCGGCTCGTTGAAACCGATGTGGCCGTCGCGGCCGATGCCGAGCACCTGCAGATCGATGCCGCCCGCATCCCGTATCTGTCTCTCGTACCAATCGCTGAACACCTCTGGATCATCCGTGTTGCCCTGGGGGACAAACACCTTGTGCGGACTGATATTGACATGCTTGAAGAGATTCTCCCACATGAAGTAGTTGTAGCTGTTCTTGTGCAACGGAGCGAGGTCGAGGTACTCGTCGAGATTGAAGGTCGTGATCTTCGAGAAGTCGAGCCCCTCCGCCTTGTGCAGATTCGCGAGCTCCCGGTACGTCCCGATGGGCGTGTCCCCCGTCGCGAGACCGAGGACGAGATCATGCTTGCGCCTGATCTCCTTCGCAATGATTTCGGCCGATGTTTTGCTCATGGACTCGTAATCCGGCGTGATGATTATCTCCACCGTGCCACCCCTTGTCTGCTCATCGTTTCCGACAAATACGAGGAGCTCCTGAGCATCACAAAAGACTCATTCAAATCGATGCTGACCAATTCGTGCTGATCTCGCCCCCTCCTTGTATCATTTCTCTTATTATTGGGCAATAGTCAATATTACCCTGCTTTCCCGGGCAACGCCAGATGGTCTAACCCCATAGAATGAAGCCGGCTTATGAGTCAGACTCTGACTCCTTGACACGAGATTGAATTTCCTATAGAAGAAAATGAGATTGGCATTTTTCCGTCGGGTAATCAAAGGAGAATCGTCAATGGCATATAGAGATATTCTGAGAAACTCGATTAGGACATTCGAAGATCTGGAGAAATGGCTTACCAGGCAGAAGGCGAGAGTCGATCCGAGACTCAAGGACGTGATCGCCAAATACCCCATGCGGGTGAATACCTATTATCTCGATCTCATCGAGAAGATAAATGACGGCATCTGGAGACAGGCGATTCCTGACGTCGAGGAGCTCGAGCACTATATGGACTTGATGGCGGACCCGCTCGACGAGGAAGGAGACATACCGCTCGGCGGCCCGAGGACGATAATCCATCGGTATCCTGACAGGGTATTGTTCTATGTATCGAACGAGTGCGCGATGTACTGCAGGTTCTGCACCAGAAAACGAAAAGTCGGCGACGACCTCAAGAACCCGGCCATCGAGGAGATAAACAAGGGAGTCGAGTACATCGCGGCTCACGAAGATATCAGAGACGTGCTGATTTCCGGAGGGGACCCGCTCCTGCTCTCAAACAAGAGACTCGATGATATTTTGGGAAAGCTGAGAGAGATCGAGCACCTCGATCTGATCCGGATCGGCACGAGAGTCCCCTGCGTCTGGCCACAGAAGATCATCGAAGATCAGGAGTTCGTGGACGTGCTGAGAAAACACACGCCCAAGTCGCTCAACGACCGACAGCTCTTCATAAACACTCACTTCAATCATCCGAATGAAATAACGGAGGAGAGCTTTCAAGCCGTGAAGACTCTCAGGGATCTGGGTATTCCCATAGGAAACCAGTCTGTGTTGCTCAAGGGAGTCAACGATGACACGGATGTCATGAGAGACCTGGTGCACGGTCTCGGCAAAATGGGAGTCAGGCCATACTATCGCTATTACGCCGATCTCGTCGAGGGGACGGGCCATTTCAGAACGGAGGTGTCCAAAGGAAGGGAAATCTGCAGGGATCTTTGTGGCGCTACAACAGGCTTCCTGCGTCCGACGTATGTCGTGGATGCCGTGGGTGGAAGAGGCAAAGTCCCGGTGGATCTAGGGTATTCCGATGGAATCAGTGAAGATAGAAACGGCGGAACGTTCACCTCGGCGATTGGACTCGGCAAAGTCTACGTGAACGACCCTATCGAGAAGATAGAAGGCAAACCGGCCCGACACAATCCAAACAGGAAATAGGGAATCAGTAATGGCCTTGTCAACGCCATCAAGCACGGCGGCTTCATGCCATACTTCCCGTTCGTGAACCGGTCGTTCTGAGCTGGAACGCGCGACGAGTCGCAGAAATCAGCGAGCTCGCGATCTCACTTGGCACGCACTTCGCGGACCACGGAAAGGATATTCTCCGCCACGAGCTCCGGCACGTCCAGATACAGGTAATGCGTGGATTCCTCGGCCAGCACGAATTTGCTTCGCGTTGACTTGGCGGTCAGGGTACGGCTCTGCTCGATCCAGTATTTCTGATACTCCTCGGCTCCTTCTCCGAAGCGGGGATTGGACTTCCCCGCAGCCACCACCACAAGCGGTATGTCGCCGAACGTCGTAATCGCGGCACCCAACCTCGCGGATTCGCCGAACATCTCGCGATGCTCAGATGCGATCATTTGGAAGAAAGCGGACCGCGCCTTGCCCTGCGCATCGTTGGATTTCGCGGCGGAATCGGCAATGGCTTGCCACTCCGCGGTCATCTGCACGGCCATGGCCCCGAGATCCCCGTACTCCCGCCCAAGCAGGAATGAAAGCGGCGGCGGGTCCAACAGAATCATGCCGGCAACGTCATGAGGGTACCTGGAGGCGAACACCTGCATGTTCAGAGCTCCCAGCGAATGGCCGACAAGCACGTAGGGCCCAGGCACATGCGCCTTCTCGAGCAGGGCCTTCAGCTCCTCCGCCTCGCGCCCGGCGTCTCGGGGAAGCGGACCCGCCTCGCTTTGCCCGTATCCGGCCCGATTGTAGGTGACCACGTGCGTCACCCGGGCGATGCGCTCCTGCAGCGGTCTCAGCTTGTCCAACTGGTCCGTGATACCGGCATCAATGACGACGGCGGGAGATCCTTTCCCCTCTCGATGTATCTGGAGGTTGTGCGATCCTATGCTGATCATCTGATCGGTGGGTTGAGAACCCACACCCCCGCATGACGCGAGAATCACAGCTGTCGCGAAGAGAATTGCGAGCTTCTTCATGATTGTCATGGCTCCTCCCACGTTTGCAAAGACAGTGAACCGCATTTTGTTTTGCCGCTTGGAACCACTGTAGAGGAAATTGCTAATAACGTCAAAGAGCGTGTGATATTCTGTAATTGAAACAACGATGAGACAGGGAGGTCGCCGATGAAAGCCTTATTGATCTCTTCCAGTCCGCATCTGGAAGAGAGCAGCACCTTTCTCCTGGCCAAGGAAGTCTTGCGAGGGCTCGGAGAGGAAGGGGTATCTTGCGAGGAAATGCACCTGCATGATTACAAAGTGTCTTTCTGCGAGAGTTGCGAGGCCTGCCATAAGAAGATACTGCAATGTCCGCTGAAAGATGACGCCAATACGATCCTTCGGAAGATGCTCGATGCCGACGGCATCGTTCTGGCCTCGCCGAACTACATAAACCAGGTAACCGGCTCCATGAAGGTGCTTCTCGACCGCTCGTCGCATTTTATCCACTGCAAGAGGTTGCTGGGGAAATACGTTGCAGGGGTAGTCACTTCAGGAAGCGGATTTGCCGACATGGTCCTGGAGTATATCGGCTATTATGGGCACATCTGCGGTGGACAGTATTCCGGAGGCGTTTCCGCCACGCGGGTATTTGGCAAGGACAAGAAGGACGAGGCGTTCCAGCTGGGCAAGAGAATGGCTGCGGATTTGCTGGCGAAGAAGCTGTATCCGGACCAGATGAAGCTCATCGAAGACAACAAGAAGCACTTTGCTCAAATAATCAAGCTCAGGAAGAACGATTGGCGGGAGGAATATCAGTACTGGGTCGAAAAGGGGTGGTTATAGAATGATGAAGCAGCCGAGCATCTCGGACCGGCAGCGGCTGCGGGCCATCGCACATGAAGCGATGATCGAGCGCGGCTTGCTCCCGGACTTCTCTCCCGCGGTCATTGCGGAGACGAACGCCATCGAGGCGGCAGCCACGACGACGGATCCATCCATCCGCGATCTGCGCGGTCTGCTCTGGTGCTCGATTGACAATGATGACTCCATGGATCTGGATCAGCTCACGGTGGCCGAGCCGCAAACGGACGGCCCGACGAAGATCCTCGTTGCGGTCGCCGACGTCGATTCGCTCGTGAAAACGGGCTCAGCCATCGACGACCATGCGCGAACCAACACGACGTCCGTTTACACCGCCGGCGAGCTTTTTCCAATGCTTCCCGAGAGACTCTCTACGGATCTGACATCCCTCGGCGAGGGGCACGCGCGCCTCGCGATCGTCATCGAGATCACCGTTGCCGCCGACGGCACGATCGTTGAGTCCGACCTCTATCGT
>JAQTVX010000302.1 GCA_028706585.1 Candidatus Krumholzibacteriia bacterium
ACTCGAGGCGCCGGGACCGCTGGATCGGCAGATGAAGTACTACTTCATCGTTTCTCCCGTGCCGGCCGAGTTCGATCAGAATCAATCGGAGGCGTACCTTCGCGAGTACAACGACGAGATGATACGCCTGGTGACGATTCACGAGGCGATGCCCGGCCATTTCGTCCAGCTCGCCTATGCGAACCGGAATCCATCGATCGTGCGCGGCGTCTACGCGAACAGCGCGTACGCCGAGGGTTGGGCGGTCTATTGCATGGAGCTCATGAACGAGCTCGGGTTCCGGAACGGCGATCCCAAGTTCAAGCTCGAAATGGACAAGTACTATCTCCGGATTCTCGTCAACGCAATCATCGATTCCGGAATGCACCGTGAGGGTATGAGCGAGGCAGAGGCCATCCAGCTCATGACTGAAGACGGATTTCAGGAGGAGCCCGAAGCGCTGATCAAGTGGCGCCGCGCCGGTTTTACGCCCGGGTATCTCTCGACCTACTTCGCCGGATACCTGGATCTGCGCTCGCTCAGGAGGGAGGCCGGGGAGCGCGCGGTCGGGGGGCTCAATCTAGGAGAGTTTCACGAGAGACTCCTGGCGCAGGGGGCGATTCCGCCGAGGCTCGCCCGCAGAATCTTCACAGCTCAGTGACACCTCTGACGCCCGGGCTGGCCGAGAGCTTTTCGACGAGCTCGTGATGCCTTTCCTGAGACGATGCGTATTCGAAGGTTGCGTGCCAGATCTCGCCGCTTCGGCTGATCTCCAGCGCGTCGCTCGGGATTCTCATGGCGGCGAAAAGGGCCATCACGGCGCGGATGATCCCCTCGCCCCGCTCCAGGGTGACCTGCACGACGTGGTACGAGCGCTTCGTTTCGAGTTTCTCCTCGATGTAACCGATGAAAATGAGCGTGATCGTGATGAGAATGGCGGTGACCACAGCGAGGGGAATGTAGCCGGCGCCGACCGCGAGCCCGATCCCGGAGAGAGCCCAGATCGTCGCCGCCGTTGTCAGCCCCACTATGTGGAAGCGCGAGCGGATGATGGTGCCCGCGCCGAGAAAGCCGATGCCCGTGACGACCTGCGCTGCGATACGTCCGGGATCCGACGTCCGGACGGCGGCCCTGGCGATCTCGATGGATATGATCATGATAAGACATGAGCCGACGCAGATGAGCATGTTGGTCCGCATCCCCGCCGGCTTTCCCTTGAACTCGCGCTCGAGGCCTATGGCGCCCCCGATGACGAGCGCGATCACGAGCCGTACCAGGTAGGATGAGAATGGCTCGGTCATTTCGCCACCACCTCGCTTGACGAATGGATATACAATATGACAATCTGGTCCGGATAGTATTATTATGGCCGAGTCTATTTTGACCGGTGCTTCGGATACAAGCAAAAAGAACGCGATGCCGATGAACGCAAAGAACCTGCTCAAGACGCTCACACTGAAGAACGACCCGGCTCGCCTGCATCTGCGCGTCACGGGGCGAGTGCAGGGAGTGGGGTTCCGTCCCAACACGTACCGCATCGCGGCGCGGGCCGGGGTCGGTGGCTGGGTGCGCAACACGCGGCTCGGCGTCGTCATCGAAATCGAAGGCGCGGCTGGAGCGATTCGGGAATTCGTCCGCGCCCTGGCCGAGGAGCTTCCAGTCCTAGCGCGCATCGACGACCTGGAGGCTGCCGAGATCGCGCCGTCCGGCGAGATGGAGTTCCGGATCCTCGCGAGCGAGGAGCACGGGGCCCCTGAGACCCTGTTCCCGATCGACGCGGCGCTCTGCGCCGACTGCCTCGCCGAGATGCGCGATCCGTCGAACCGGCGCTACCGCTATCCGTTTATCACCTGCACGAACTGCGGTCCCCGCTTCACGATCATCGAAGGGCTTCCCTACGATCGCCCGCTCACGACGATGCATGAGTTCGAGATGGACGACTTTTGCCGCGCCCAGTACACGAATCCGGTCGACAGGCGTTTTCATGCGGAGCCGATTTCGTGTCCGGACTGCGGCCCGTCGCTCATGCTTTTCGATACGGAATTCATGGAGCTCGAGGGAGACCCCATAGCCGGCGCCGTGGATCTGCTCCGGAAGGATCGCATCGTCGCTGTCAAGGGAATGGGCGGGTATCACCTCGCGTGCCTCGCCGGGAACGAGGACGTCGTGCGGCGCCTGCGGGAGCGCAAGAAACGTCCGGCGAAGCCTTTCGCATGCATGTTCAGGGACATCGAGACCGCCGCCAGGTACTGCGTGCTGAGCGACGTCGAGAAGACGCTTCTCGTCTCTCCCGAGGCTCCCATCGTGCTGGTCAGGCGCGGCGCCGAGAGGCTTCCCGAGGCCGTTGCCCCCAGGAACGGTTACGTCGGCGCCTTCCTGCCATACACGCCCGTGCATTATCTGCTCATGGAGCATTTCGACGTGCTGATCATGACGTCGGCCAACTTCTCGGACGAGCCGCTCATCTCCACGGAAGAAGAGCTCGCCGGCATCCTGGGACCGATCGCGGAGGCGGCCCTCGTTCACAACAGGCGCATCGCGCACAAGTGCGACGACTCGATTCTATTCGCGCCGGCCGGGGGCGCGGTGCCGATCCGCAGGGCGAGGGGGTTCGTGCCGGAGCCGATCCGCATCGGCGAGCCGGTCCCCGTTCCGATAGCCGCGCTCGGGGCGCAAGAGAAGAGCACGTTCGCGCTCGCCAAGGACACGAGCATATTCCTTTCGCCTCATCTGGGAGATCTCGGCGATTTGCGGAGCGAGGATAATTTCAGGCGCGAGCTCGACGGATTCGCGCGGATGCTCCACATCGAGCCGGAGGCCGTTGTGCACGACATGCATCCCGATTACTTCACAACTCGGTTCGCGCGGAGCGCCGGCATCGAGAAGAGGATCGCCGTGCAGCACCACCACGCGCACGCGGCGAGCGTGATGGCCGAGCACCGCCTCGCGGGGCCCGTGATCGCCGTGACGTTCGATGGC
>JAQTVX010000303.1 GCA_028706585.1 Candidatus Krumholzibacteriia bacterium
GCCGAAAGATATGGCTTTACGATAGTGATGGAGCGGACCCGGTATTGTCGGGAGAATAGGCCGCGCAGGCTGGGGACAACAGCCACGCGCTCCGCCTGCAACGCATCGGCCGCAGGCCACCCGCTGGGTCCCTTGATCCGCAACCCCTCCACATTCACGCTGGACCAGCCCAGCCGAATGTCCCTGATCTCGCTGTTCGGCCCCAGGGCCTCTACCACCTTGCCCTTCATAACCCTGACGGCCATGCGGAACCCGACGATGCCGCCCACGATCAGGACAACGATTACCCATAGAGCTATCAGCATCAACCGTTTGCGCTTGTCGACATCCATCGGAACCTCCTTATTCGCGCCCCGCGCCTACTCCCTCGTCAAATGCCGATATCTGATCCGGTGGGGCTGGTCGGCGGCCGTGCCGAGGCGGCGGTGCGGTATGAGCCCGGAGCAGGAAGATCGCGCATCAGCCCTCGGAACCTTCTTGCTTGAGAAGAAAATAGAGCTCGTTATTGAGAAAAGGGCCGAGCCATGGGATAGGGCTGGCTTTGATCCGCACAACGGTGAAATCCTGCAACAACCTCTTGTGCAAAACGCGGTAATCGAACCCAAGGTGGGGATTATGAAAAGGCAACTCCGGCCCCACGTTAGTGATCGGTCGATCGCCCCGGGGAAAACCCAAGACCGCGGGAAACACGGTTGATGGCCTCGCATCATACTTGCCGTACCGTCTCGCCATTCTGAACAGGCCCTTATACAGCGCCGGGAAGAATATCTCGATAGGCACGCCTATGACGGCGAGAGCGTCCTTCTTGAGCAATTGCCGTATCCTGCCGATCGCCTGCTCCAGCCCATCGGGCAGGAAATGCTCAAAGACCTCGTTGCAGCAAAGCAGATCGCACACGCCCTTCGGTATTAGGTCCACGGATGAGACGATAGTGATGTTCTTCAATCCCGCGAGGTTTTCCTCCGCTTCCTTCACCAGCCACGGACAAGGTTCAAAACAATAGATGTGAGCTTCGGGAAACCGAACGGTTAACAACTTGCAGAACTCACCGTTACCGCTGCCGTAATCCACGATCACGTCGGGCGATCCCGCTTCGGCGGCGCATGAGAGCGCGTCGGCGATACGGCGGCGCTGGAGTAACCGCTTGATGGGATTGGGATCGTCGAACGTGTATTCGTTATATCTAATGTAGTCGCTCATTGGACTCATGTTATATCACTCTCGTACGGAACTCGATACCCAATTCATTACTCCCTCGTCAAATGCCGATATCTGATCCGGTGGGGCTGGTCGGCGGCCGTGCCGAGGCGGCGATGGCGGTCCTTCTCGTAATCGGAGTAGTTCCCCTCGTACCAGAACACCGAGCTCTCCCCCTCGAACGCGAGAATGTGCGTGGCGATGCGGTCGAGAAACCAGCGGTCGTGGCTGATGACGACGGCGCATCCGCCGAAGCTCTCGAGAGCGTCCTCGAGCGCGCGCATGGTGTTGACGTCCAGATCGTTCGTGGGCTCGTCCAGCAGGATCACGTTCGCGCTTCTTTTCAGCACGCCGGCGAGGTGCACACGGTTCCGCTCTCCTCCCGAGAGCTGCGAGAGCTTCTTCTGCTGATCCGTACCCGAGAAATTGAAACGCGCGACGTAGGCGCGCGAATTGACCTCGTGATCGCCGAGGGGAATCATGTCCTTGCCGCCCGAAATCGTCTCCCACACGGTCTTCTCCGGGTCGAGGTTCCGGTCCTGATCCGCATAGGCGAGGCTCACGGAATCGCCGACGCGGAGCGTGCCGGAATCGGGCTTCTCCCCCCCCGTGATCATGCGAAACAGCGTGGTCTTGCCCGCGCCGTTCGGCCCGATCACGCCCACGATGCCGCCGGGCGGGAGCGAGAAGCTCATGTTCTCCATGAGAATGTTACCTTCATACGCCTTGAAGACCTTATCCGCCTGAATCACGACGCCGCCCAGCCGCGGCCCCGGTGGAATGAATATCTCGAGCTCGCGCGCGCGGCGCTCGCTTTCCTGGGAGAGAAGACTCTCATACGCCTGTATTCGCGCCTTGGACTTGGCCTGGCGCGCTCTCGGGGCCATTCGGACCCACTCGAGCTCCCGCTGGAGCGTCTTCTGGCGATCGGATTCGGCCTTTCCCTCCTGCGCGAGCCTGATCTGCTTCTGCTCCAGCCAGGATGAATAGTTCCCCTTCCACGGAATGCCCTCGCCGCGGTCCAATTCGAGAATCCATCCGGCCACGTTGTCCAGAAAATACCTGTCGTGCGTGACGGCGATCACCGTTCCGGCGTACCGCTTGAGGTGCTGCTCCAGCCAGGCAACGGTCTCCGCGTCCAGATGGTTCGTCGGCTCGTCGAGTAGAAGAATGTCCGGCTTCCGGAGAAGCAGTCGGCAGAGCGCCACGCGCCTCTTCTCTCCGCCGGAGAGCACCTTCACGGCCGTGTCCCCCGGGGGGCATCGAAGGGCGTCCATCGCCAGGTCGAGCCTCGAATCGAGATCCCACGCGTCGAGATGATCCAGCTTTTCCTGGACCTGCCCCTGCTGCTCGATGAGCTTCGCCATCTCGTCGTCCGAGAGAGGCTCCGCGAATCTCTCGCTTATGCGGTTGAACTCTCTCAGGAGATCCGCGATCTCCTTCACGCCCTCCTCCACGACCTCGCGCACCGTTTTGGACTCGTCCAGCCTCGGCTCCTGCTCGAGCATTCCGATAGTATATCCGGGGGAAAGAACGGCCTGACCGTTGAACTCCGTATCCGCACCCGCGAAGATGCGCAGAAGCGAGGTCTTGCCGGAACCGTTCAGCCCGATAACACCGATCTTCGCGCCATAGAAATAGGAAATGGAAATATCTTTGAGCACCTGTCTCGTGCCGTAGAACTTGCTGACGCGCATCATCGAGTAGATGATCTTGTCGGGTGCAGGGTTGGCCATGGGACTTTTCATTCCTCCTG
>JAQTVX010000038.1 GCA_028706585.1 Candidatus Krumholzibacteriia bacterium
CCTATGACACCTGTGTCCAGATCGTCCATGCCGTGGAGCCACAGTCGGTGCCGCTATTCACGACGCCGGTTGTGACGATTCTCGTGCTCGCTCTCATTCTCGCTGCCGCCGTCTTCATGCGGAGACGCGCAGTGAGCAAGGCCTAAGCTCGAGTTAGTTGGGATTAGAGTAACTCATCAAGAGTAACTCATTGGGCCAGGGAAAGAAGCCAGAGGGTGGAGAAAAGAAGAAGCTGAAAGGCTCTGCCTTTCAGAGGGAGTTTTTGGTCTTCCTTATTCTCTTCTTCATCATTTGGCTTCTTTCCTATTTATTGACCCGTATGCGTCCCGGCTTCGTGGAGTGGTCCCAGACTCTCGTGGCCCGCGAAGTAGCCTTCTGCCTGAAGAACCTCGGATACAAGTACGCCATCAAGGAATCGACGCTCACCTTCTACACCGCATTCGGCGGTTGGCGCTTCGAGATCATTCCCGAATGCACGGCGCTCTACACATCGATCATCTATTTCTCGATCATCGGCGCGTATCCGGCGCGAATCGGGGAGAAGCTGATCGGCGTTCTGGTCGGCATTCCCGCGATTCACGCGCTTAACCTCGCCCGGATGCTTTTTGTTTCCATCCTGATGTATCACCGGCCCCGGCTCTTCGAGCTCTTCCATGGCTACCTGTGGCAGGTGGGTTTCGTCATCTTCATGCTGCTCATCGTTATCGTATGGATGTGGAAAGTGGTGAAAACGGGGCGCCCGGAGAGGAATCCATGAACGCGCCGCAGGAAACGAATCAAGCAGCGCGCTGGAAGATCCGCGAGCTTCTGCTCTTCTTTTTCCGGTTTCTCGCCGTCTCGATCGTACTGTACATCGCGTACATCCTCGGCGGGAAATACTACTCGCACTTCATCGCCATCCTCGCGAAGCCGCTCCTGGCCGCGTTCGGCTACGAGATCATAATGAACAAAGCGGCATTGATCACGGAGGACATCTCGCTGAACCCCGTCGTTTTTCTCTCACTCGTTATCGCCGTGGGGAAGATACCGTGGCGCCTGAAGCTCCGGGCCGCCGCAGCGGGCATTGCCGTTCTAACCGCGGCAAACGCCATTACCGTTTTTCTCGTCTTTCTGAGCTCTTACAGGAACAGCGAGCGTCTCTGGACAGGCACCGAGTTCCTGAGTCTGACGATCAACTTCTTCGTGCCGATCCTGCTTTGGATGGCTCTGCTTCCGATACGGTCTGTCTTTCCGTTTTTCGGGAAAAACGACGACTGAGGACGGGGACGGTCGCGCGGTGCGCCGGGTCGGCGACGTTTCGCCCCGCCATGGCGTCTCGGTCTACCTCGCAGGCTTGACGAACGGCCCGGTGGGCCGATCTTCGACGACGAATCCGAGATCCGCGATCCTCTTCCGCAGCGTATCCGCCTCGGTCCAGTTCTTCTCTTTTCGAGCCCTCTCGCGCTCGGCCACGAGATCCTCGACCTCGCGCGGGATCCCGAGCCCTGCCTTCGGGAGTCCATCCTTGAATAGGCCGAGGATGGAATCGAAGACGCCCAGCGCATCGCGGATCTTCTCGAAGACCGACGCCTCTTGGACCGGAGAGTCCTCTCCCTCTCCGCGAATCCGGTTGACCTCTCGCACAAGGTGGAAGACGTGCCCAATCGCTTCGGCGCTGTTGAAATCGTCGTCCATCGCCGCGGTAAAATCCTTCATCACTTCATCGACGAGCGCCTCCAGCTTTTCAGCCTCGCCCGTTTTCGACCGCGGCGGCGCGCCTAGCAGCGCCGTTATCCTTTCGTCGAGGTAGAGGCATACGTTTCGTATCCGCTCGAGGCCGGCCTCGGCCTCCTTGAGGCGTTCGCGGCTGAACTCGGTGCCGCTGCGAAAATGCGTCGACAGCAGGTAGAATCGGATCACGTCTCCGGCGAACTCGCGGTTGATGTCCTCGATCGCGAAGAAGTGTCCGGTCGACTTCGACATCTTCTCGCCGCGCAGGTTGAGGAGCCCGTTGTGCATCCAGTACCGGATGAACTGCTTTCCCGTTGCAGCCTCGCTCTGGGCGATCTCGTTCTCGTGATGCGGAAAGATGAGGTCCTGTCCGCCGCCGTGCATGTCGATCGTCGGACCCAGGTATTTCATCGACATCGCAGAGCACTCTATGTGCCAGCCGGGGCGGCCCCGCCCCCACGGGCTGTCCCATGCGGGCTCACCGTCCTTGGCCGCCTTCCACAGGGCGAAATCGAGCGGATCTTCCTTTCGCTCGCCGACCTCGATCCGAGCGCCGCTCACGAGCTCGTCGATGTTGCGCTTCGAGAGCCTTCCGTACGGCGCGAACGCGCGCACGCGGAAATAGACGTCCCCGCCGGCGTCGTACGCGAATCCCTTCGCGACGAGCGTTTCTATGAGAGATACGATCTCAACCATGTGCTTCGTCGCGAGCGGGTAGATATCGGCCCGCATGATGTTGAGCTCGTCGGCATATTTGTAATATTCCTTCATGTTGCGCTCGGCGATGACCCGGTAGTCGACCCCTTCTTCGGCCGCCTTGACGATGATCTTGTCGTCGATGTCGGTGAAGTTCTGGATGTACGTCACCTTGTAGCCCTTGAAGATCAGGTAGCGCCTGATCATGTCGCCGGCCACGAAGGCGAGCATGTGCCCGATGTGCGGGCGATCTTGCACGGTCATTCCGCAGAAATAGATGCCGACCGCGGCGGGATTCACCGGCTGAAAATCTTCCTTGCGCGCGCGGAGCGTGTCGTAGACCCTGAGAGTCATCGGCGGGTCCTCTCTTTCGTTAGATGCATCACACGAGACCGGCGACCGTTTTGGCGTCGAGAGTCTTCACGACCTCGGTGACAAGCTTGACCGCACTGTCGAAGTCCTTGCGGCAGACGATTCCGGCGGCGCTGTGGATATGCCGCATCGGGACGCTGACGACGATCGTCGGCACACCCGCCGCGGTGAGATGAACGCGTCCGCCATCCGTTCCGCCGAATGGGACCGCGCTGTACTGGTACGGTATCTTCTTCCGTTTGGCGACGGCGACCACGTGGTCGCGGAGTTTCGTGTTGGGAATGAGGGTCGCGTCGTAAACGCAGATCGAAACACCGTCGCCTAGCCTGCCCGGACTTCCCTCGGACGAGCCGGGCGTATCTTGCGCGACATCAACCTCGAGGACCAGGCACACGTCGGGGTTCGTCCGGAATCCGCTCGTCACGGCACCCCGGATCCCGACCTCCTCCTGCACCGTTCCCACGCCGAAAACGGCGTTCGGGTGTTTGGCCCGCTTGAGCGCCGAGAGCACCTCGACCAGCATTATGCAGCCGATGCGGTCGTCCCACGCCTTGGCCATGTAGGAGCGCCCTCCCTCGAGAACCGTGAAGGGAAAACGCGGCGCCACGGGGTCTCCCGGACAGATGCCCAGCGATGCGGGGCTCTTCCCGCCGTAGAGCCCGACGTCGATGTAGAGATCTCGCGCCTTGAAAGGACCCTTGCGCTCCTCCTCTTCCATTTCGAAGGGATTCTTCGAGCCGATGACCCCGCTCACCTCCCCCTTCGACGTGCGGATCGCCACGGGCAGCGCCATCATCCTCGGATACCACCACCCGCCGAGGGGATTGAACCGCACAAACGATCCGGTGAAATGCGAGACCATGAACCCGATCTCGTCCATGTGCGCGGCGAGCATGACACGGGGCTGATCCTCGCCTCCCTTGAGCCGCGCGATGCGCGAGCCGAGACGATCCTTCTCGACGTCGGCGACCGGGGCGAGATGAGTCTCCAGGAGCTTTCCGATCTCACCCTCGAATCCGGAGACTCCTGCCGCCTCGGTGAATTCTTTCATCAATGATTCGATCCGGTCCATCATCAACTCCTTGTCTTGCCTTTTCTCGCCGCCGCCATCGAGCAGATGCGCTCGACCAGATCCTCGAACGCTATGCCGGCCGCCTTCGCCGCCATCGGAACGAGGCTGAGCCCCGTCATGCCGGGAAGAGTGTTGACCTCGAGGCAGTATGGCTCCCCCTCGGGGGACAGCCGGAAATCCACCCTTGCGTAATCCCTGCAGGCCAGCGCGTCGAATGCGCGGACAGCCTCGCCGCGCAGGCGCCGCGCGATGCTCTCGTCGAGCTCCGCGGGCGCGACGTACCGGCTCGACCCCTTCGTGTACTTCCGCTTGTAATCGTAGAAACCCCCTTCGGGGATAATCTCGACGAGCGGAAGCGCCTCGCCGCCGAGAACCGCCGCCGTGATCTCCCTCCCAGGCACGTAGCGCTCAATCAGGAGATCGCCGCCGAAGCGCGCCGCGAGCCTCAGGGCGTCATCGAGCCCGTCGGCGTTCCGGACGAACGAGAATCCGACGCTCGAACCCTGGCAGTTCGGTTTGACAACGACGGGGAAAGCGAGCGTCCCTTCGATTCGCTCCCGCACGCTCGACGCGCCGGACAGGCCGGCCTCCGCGGCGCCGATGAGAAAATGCGGGGCCGTTTGAACGAGCGACTCGCGGAAGAGCGCCTTCGAGCGATCCTTGTTCATCGCGAGCGCGCTTCCCAGAATTCCCGATCCCGTGTACGCGATCCCGGCGGCCTCGAGAAGAGCCTGGACGGTGCCGTCTTCCCCGCTCCCGCCGTGAAGCGCGATGAAGACGATGTCCGCCGACCGGATCGGCTCCGCGTTGAGCCACGCGAACCTTTCCTCCGGAGATAGCGGTGCCATCGCTTCGCCCGGCTGCTCGCCGATCTTCGCCGCGCGCGGCTCCGCGTTCGTGCCCGCCGGAAGCGCCGGATCGACCGGGCACACATCGTGCCCCCTCGATCGGAGCGCCCCCATGACCCCGGCGCCGCTCGCCAGCGAAACGTCCCGCTCGGGGGAATCGCCACCCAGAAGCACCGCCACCTTCATTGCCTTTTCCTCTCCGTTCTTCCGCCACGCGCGGTCATATCGATTCCGCGAGCGCGCTTCGGATGGATCGAAGTACGCTTTCTTTTCCCCGTATCTCCATGACACGGGATAGATCCGGACCATGGAACGTGCCCGTCACCGCGGCCCGGAGCGGCATATACAGCGCCTTGCCCTTCACACCGAGCCGCGCCCCGGTCTCCTTGATGAGCGACGCAATCGACGCCGCCTTCCACGCGCCGCACTCGCCCAATGCCGCCAGCAGCGCCGCAAGGAGCTCGCGCGCGCCCGCGACCGCCGCGCGCTCCTCCCCGGCGAGTGCCGGAGGCTCGAGTCTGAACGGCCCGATCTCCTCGCCAATCCTCGAGAAGCACGCCAGGTTCTCGGCCAGCATCCCGAATATCTCCCTGAGCTCTTCTCGCGCGTAGCCGCCTCTCACGTCCTCCGGGAAGAAGGGAAGGGCGTCCTCGAAGTAGCGCGCGGCGCCGCCCGAGCGCACGTGCTGCGCTGATACCCAGGCGAGTTTCGTCTCATCGAAAATCCCGGGGGACGACGACACGCGATCGAGCGTGAAATCCCTGATGAGCTCCTCGATGCTCAAGATCTCGGCCCCTCCGGGGGAGGACCAGCCGAGAAACGCGAGATAGTTGACGATCGCCTCGGCGGGAAAGCCCCGCTCGCGGAAATTGTTTATGTTCGGAGCGCCGTGCCGCTTGCTCAGCTTCGAGCGATCGGTGCCGAGAATGAGCGGGATATGGGCGAACCGCGGCATGGCCAGGCCGAGCGCCTCGTAGATCATGATCTGCCGCACCGTGTTCGAGAGATGCTCTTCCCCGCGTATCACGTGCGTGATCGCCATGGCCGAGTCGTCGATCGCCGCGGCGAAATTGTACGTGGGAAGCCCGTTCGATCGCATGATGATGAAATCACCGACCATGCCGGCCGGAAAAACGACGAGCCCGCGAATGGCGTCATCGAGCCGCCTCTCGTCGTTCTCTGGAACGATGAATCTGATGCTCTCGGGGCGGCCGTCGGCCCGTTTGCGCTCCCGCGCCGCGGCGTCAAGGTTCCTGCACGTTCCGTCGTATCGCGGCGCCTGGCCTGCTCCGAGACGCGCCTCTTTCTTGCGCTCGAGCTCCTCTCCCGTGCAGAAACACGGGTAAGCCTTCCCCTCCTCGACGAGATGAGCGGCCCGTTCTCGGTACAGCGCGGCGCGCTCCGATTGGCGATAGGGGCCGCAATCCCCCTCGTGCCCCGGCCCCTCATCCCATGTGAGACCGAGCCACGCCAGATCCTCGAGGAGCATGTCCTCGAGAGCCTGCTCCGATCGCTCGACGTCGGTATCCTCGATGCGCAGGATGAATTGCCCGCCTTCGTGGCGAGCGAAGAGCCAGTTGAAGAGAGCGGTCCGCGCCCCTCCGACGTGCAGATAACCCGTTGGGCTCGGCGCGAATCGCACACGGACCTGTTTCACGACGGAACAATCTCCTCCCCGCGGTTCGGCGGGCGAATTATTTCACCTTCTCGAGGAGCACGACCGCTTCGGCCGCTATGGCGCGCTCTTCGCCCACCGGCCCGAGTCCCTCTCCCCGCGTCGCCTTGATCGAAATATCCCCCGCGTCGGCGCCGAGCGCGGACGCGATCGCTCCGGCCATCTCTGCCCGGTGCGGCGCGAGCTTCGGCTCCTCCGCGTTGATGATGCAGTCGGCGTTCACGAGACGGTAGCCGCGTTCGGCGACCATCCCCGCCACGCGGGCAAGTATCTTCGTGCTCGCGGCGCCTCGCCACTCCTCGGTCTCGGGAAAATGCACGCCGAGGTCGCCGAGGTTCAGGGCGCCGAGGAGAGCGTCGCAGAGGGCGTGGATCAGGGCGTCGGCGTCGGAATGCCCGGCAAGCCCCTTGTCGTGCTCGATCCGCACGCCCCCGAGGATCAGCGGACGTCCCTCGACGAGCGGATGTATGTCGTAACCGATCCCGATCCTGAACGAACCCTTCGCCTTTTTCATCGGATCCCCGGCGGCAAGATCATCCCTCAATCCCCCGCGCACGGGGGAAGAGCGAGCTTTCTTCCCGAAAGGAAACTGCCCATGATCTCGAGGTCTTCTTTCACGGTGACCTTTATGTTCCACACTTCACCTTCGACGACCTTCACGGGGAACCCGGCGGAAAGCACGAGCGAGCTCTCGTCGGTCGCCGATCGGATCGCCTCCCCGGCCGCGCTGAACGCCTTCTTTATACAATCGAACTTGAACGCCTGCGGCGTTTGTATTCCCACGACCCGCTCGCGCGGAACTATGCCTTCGAGAACGTCGTCGCGCAACCGTCCGAGCGTCTCGGTCACGCCCAGCGCCGGCACGGCCGCTCCGTGCTCGCGCGCGGCCTCGACCACGCGGGATATCAGCGCGACGGAGACTATCGGCCTGCACGCGTCGTGCACGAGCACGAGATCGGCATCCGAAATCGACGCGAGGCCCATCGCGACCGATTCCTGCCGCGTCTCGCCGCCGACGAGCACTTCGCCGGAGGCGCCCGGCACCTCCGCCGCGAGCTCCTTGCCGGCCTCCGCTTCCCAGCCAGCCGGCACCATCACGACGTAGCGCGAAATGCACCCCCATGCGTTCAGCGCACGGAGCGACCATCCCAGAAGCGGCCTCCCCTCGACGGGATAAAAGCTCTTGGGCATCTCACGGCCGAACCGCACGCCCCTACCCGCCGCCGCGACGAGACAAACGATCCGTTCCTTCATGTGCGCGTTTCCCTTCCGAGGCGTCAGAATATCTCGACCTTGAAATATCTTTTCGGATTCGCCTTGACGTCGGCTATGAGCTCGTCGAGATCCTTGACGGCCTTCTCCATCTTGTCCATGAGGGCACGATCCTGCATGAGCGCCCCGAGCGTGTTGTCGTTCTTCCGCATGCTCCCACCGATGACGGCGAGCGTGTCGGTGAGGGCGCGCATCCGTCGAACGAGCTCGGGCAGGTCCGCGCTCGCCGCGCTGAAAGACGTGATCATCGTGTCGATGTTTCCGGAGTTCCTCGCCAGCAGCCGGTCAACCGTCTCCGTCGATCGCTTGAACGACTGGATGCTCGCCCCGAAGGCCGGTGCGTCCCGGTCGATGAGTGCGTGAAGCTGTTCGCTCACGGCGGAGAGATTATCGATCGTCGATTTGAGCTTGTTTCCCTGCGTGAGAGTGCTGGCGAGCCTCTGCATGTCCTTCGTGAGCTGCGTGAGCTCGTCCATGATGTTGCCGAGGAAGGCGAGAGCTTCAGTGATCCCGGGCTCGTAGGTTCCCTGCATGACGGCACCCGGCTCGAGCATGTGTTCCGATTCCCCGAGCTTGATCGTGATGATCCGACCGCCCATTATCCCGATGGCCTGCATAACAATGCGCGAATCCTCCGGAATCCTCGCGTCTCCATCGATCTCCATGGTGAGGAGAACATCGCTCTCCCGGAGCATGACGCGCTTGACGCTCCCCTTTTCGACGCCGTTCAGATTGACCTTGTCGCCGGGGCCGATCCCCCCGACCATCGGGAACACGGCCTGGATCTCGTACTTGCCGCGCCCCACCTTGAAGCCCTGGAACCACATTAGTCCGACGACGAGGATGAGCGCGGCGATGAAGATTGTGAAGCCGACCTTGATCTCGAGCGATTTGTAATCCATCGATCTCCCACCGTTCAGGTTGCTTGATCCGCTCGCCCCCGCCGCACTATCTCAGATAGGCTTGATGGGGCCCTCGGCCTTCCCCTCGACGAACTGCCGAAGCACCGGATTGTCCGTCCGGCGAACCTCGTCCGGAGTGCCCGAATAGATTATCCTGCCCTCGTGGAGCATCGCGATGCGATCCCCCACGTGGTATGCGCTCTTGATATCGTGGGTGACCACGACCGACGTGATCTCGAGCTCCCGCTGGAGGGCCCTGATGAGCTCGTTGATAACGTCCGCCATTATGGGATCGAGCCCCGTCGTCGGCTCGTCGTAGAGAACCACGTTCGGATCCATGACGACGGCGCGCGCGAGGCCGATGCGTTTCTTCATCCCTCCGCTCATCTCCGCCGGAAACTGGTCGTAGACGTCGGTCAGGCCGACGAGCTCGAGCTTCTCGCACGCGGTCCTGCAAATCTCCTCATCGGTCATTTTCGAGTGCTTCCTCAGCGGAAGCGCGACGTTTTCGCCGACCGACAGAGAGTCGAAGAGGGCGGAACCCTGGAAAAGCATACCAAAGCGCATGCGCATTTCAAACAGCTTTTTCCTTGCAAAACCGGTCATATCCTCGCCCTCGAACATGATCTCGCCCGCGTCGGGCTTCACCAAACCCGTGATGAGCTTGAGCAACACGCTCTTCCCGCAACCGCTCCGGCCGATGATGACGAGCGTTTCCCCCCGCACGATGTCGAGGTCGAGTGAATCCAGCACGGTATGGGGGCCGAACTTCTTCCCGAGCCCGCGAATTCTGATTATATGATCGTCGCCGTGCTGCTCCACCGTGGGCCTCCTACGAAGACGGCGCAAAGATAATGCGGAAGATGAGCGACGCCAGAAAGTAGTTCGAAATCAGGATCAGAAGACACGAGGAGACGACCGCCTTCATCGTGGCGAGCCCGACACCCTCCGCCCCGCCCCTCGTCTCGAAACCGTGGTAGCACCCCATTATCGCGATGATGAAACCGAACACGAAGGTTTTCATTAACCCGCCGATAAGGTCCTGGTTCCGGAAGAGGAGCTTGAGACCGCTCTCGAACGTGTTGAAGCTCACGTGAATCGAGATGTTCGCGACGACCATTGCGCCGAGAATGGCGAGCAGGTCGGAGAAGACGGTAAGAACGGGGAGCATGATCGTCGCCGCGACGGTCCTCGGCAGAACGAGATATTCGACCGGATCTATGGCGATCATCTCCATCGCGTCGATCTGCTCGGTGACCTTCATCGTTCCGAGCTCCGCCGCGATGGAAGCGCTCACCCGGCCTCCGACGACAAGCGCCGTGAGAACCGGGCCGAGCTCGAGGATGACCGATTTCCCCACGACCGTTCCTATGTACATCAACGGCACGTAGCCGTGGAACTGATATGCCGCCTGGACCGAGGTCACCGCGCCGACGAAGAGCGATGTCACGAGCACGAGCGGGATCGAGCCGATCCCGATCCGGTCCATCTGCTGGAGAATGTTCCTGGTGTTCGCGAACGTTCGGGGAATCGCCTGGAGGAGGCGGCCGACGAGAATGAACATGCCGCCCAAATCCTGCACGAACTCGAGGAAGAATCTGCCCAGGACGGCAATCGGTGCCACCTAGAAGACCTCCGGCTGTTCCTCGACGCCGGTGGGCGCCGCCGAATGGAAGCGCGTATACGTCTTCTCGAAGACGAGCGGCACCATGCCGGTGGGTCCGTTGCGCTGCTTCCCGATTATGAGCTCGGCCTTCCCCTGTTTGTCGGGATCGTCCTGATCGTAGAGCTCCGGCCGGTACAGGAAGAGGACGAGATCGGCGTCCTGCTCGATGGCCCCCGATTCACGGAGATCCGACAGCATCGGCCGCCGGTCTCCGCCTCGCGACTCCACGGCGCGCGAGAGCTGCGAAAGGGCGATGACGGGGATCGAAAGCTCCTTCGCGAGCGCCTTGAGCGAACGCGAGATCGAGGAAATCTCCTGTTGCCGGTTTTCGGCCCGCTCGCTGCACCGCGCGAGCTGGAGGTAGTCGATGATCACCAGCGCGACGTCGTATTCCGATTTGAGCCGACGCGCGCGCGCCCGCATGTCGAGGGTCGAGATCGCCGGGGTGTCGTCGATGAACACCGGCGCCTCGGAGAGGAGTCCGGCGGCGTTCGTGAGGCGCTCGATGTCCTTCGCCGAGGTGTATCCGCGGCGGACCTTCTGGGCGTCGACCTGGGCCTCAGAGCAGAGGAGGCGCTGGACCAGGAGTTCCTTCGACATTTCGAGGCTGAAGACGGCCACGGGCTTGCGCTCCATGAGCCCGACGTGCTGCGCAATGTTCAGCGCGAAGCTCGTCTTCCCCATCGACGGGCGCCCCGCTATGATGACGAGATCGCTCGGATGGAACCCGGCCGTGTATTTGTCGAGATCGATGAAACCGCTCGCGAGGCCGGTGACGCTCATGTGTGTCTCGTGCACGCGCTGGATCTCCTCGAAGCGCTCCTTGAGGACGTCCTTGATGTGCACGAATCCCTGGGTCACGCGCGACTCTGATATCTTGAAGATCTTCTGCTCCGCGGCGTCGAGGATCGCGTCCGCCTCGCGGCTCGCCGCGTAGGCATCCTCCGCGATGTCGGTCGAGGCGCGGATGAGCTGGCGTAGAATGTACTTGTCGAGGACGATCCGCGCGTAATGCTCGATGTTCGCGGCGCTGGGCGTGCTGTCGACGAGATCGGTGAGGGCGGCGAGGCCTCCAGCCAGCTCGAGGTCACCCGCTTTCCTGAGCTCCTCGGAGAGCGTCATGACGTCGATAGGCTCGCGCCTCTTGAACAGCGCGATCATCGCGCCGAAGATCCTTCCGTGCGCTGGACGGTAGAAATGCTCGGGCGCGGTGATTTCGATCGCCATCGTCGCCGCCTCGGGCTCCAGAAGCACCCCACCGAGAACGGCGCGTTCCGCCTCGAGGCTCTGGGGCGGCACGCGTTCGAGGTTTTTGAGCTCGATGCGTGTATTCGTCGCGCTTTCCGTCATGCGCCCTCCCCTGCCGCCTCGTCGTAGAGCTTCCTCACCATCTTGAGATCCTCCCAGGCGTCGCGTTTGAGATTCGGATTTCTGAGCAG
>JAQTVX010000039.1 GCA_028706585.1 Candidatus Krumholzibacteriia bacterium
CGAGATCTTCTGGATGCACGTCGATCCAACCGACGGTGGCGGCCAGTTCGCTGACCGCGGGTCGCAATATCGCAGCGCCATTTTCTACCATGATGAGAGGCAGAGACAGCTCGCGGAGAGGTCGAAGTCGGCGCTCGACGCTTCGGGAATATTCGACAGGCCCATAGTGACGGAGATCAGGCCATTCGCCGTGTTCTACGAGGCGGAGGATTATCATCAGAACTACAACAGGACGTGCTCCGCGCGATACCAGACGTACCGTTCCGGGTCGGGGCGCGATGATTTTCTGAAGGCGATGTGGGGGGATGGAAAGAGGAGGCCGCCGAGAATCGGCGAGGATAATGACGGGAGCGGCGGGGCCGCCGCGAAGCACACACCTCTCGAGACGGCGCCACGGAAGCCGGACGCGAAGACATTGAAGAAGACGTTGTCGTCGCTGCAGTACGACGTTACGCAGCGGTGCGGCACCGAACCTCCGTTCGCCAACGAGTACTGGAACAACCACCGCGATGGCATATACGTCGACGTCGTTTCCGGCGAGCCTCTCTTCAGCTCGCTCGACAAATTCGACAGCGGCACCGGTTGGCCGAGCTTCACGAAGCCAATCGATCCGGAGAGCGTCGTGGAAAAAGAAGACAGCAGCTTGTCGTCGACGCGCACAGAGGTGAGGAGCAGGCGAGGGGATTCCCATCTCGGGCATGTTTTTCCGGACGGACCGCGACCGACCGGTCTGCGCTACTGCATCAACTCGGCCTCGCTGCGGTTCATCCCGAAAGAAGATCTGGTCGAGCAGGGATACGGCGAATACCTGAAGCTCTTCGATCGCAGGTGAGAGGGCGCCACTAGGAAAGCAGAGTCGCCACCAGCCCCGAGAGCACGATGCCGTCGAAAGTGCCTGCGCCGCCTATGCTCGCGATGCCGGTGTCTATGCGGCCGATGCGGCGCAGGTTGAGGATGTCGGCGCCGAGAAGCGGTCCGAGGACGCCCGCCGTGAACGCGACAGGCGGGGCGAAATCACGCACAAAGACGAATCCGCACGCCGCGGCGACCAGCGCGGGCGCAAGCGCCGGCAGGACGACGCCGACGTTCGGCACCGGCCGCGCGAGCCGGAAGCACACGGCGCTATTGAGGACCACCGCCGCGGCTGTCAGCGCCAGCGCCGTCGATCCGTGCGCAGCGATCCTCGTCAATTCGTAGACGACGATCATGCACGGGATGACGCATCCGCCGACGTTGACCGCGATGACGGTCTGCGACGATGGGTGGAACCAGCCGGGAAACACCCGCTCGGCGCCGAAGAGCCCCAGCGGCGTAGTCTCGACGGACATCACGCGCTGGATCTTCTTGACCGGTATGTTGATGAGCCCCCCGATGAACATGGAAATGACTACCAGCAGCGAAAGGCCCGTGCTCAGGCCCAGCTTGCCGAGCGCCGAAGCCATCACGTCGGCGAGAAGGAATGGAAAGAGAATCACGAGCGCCGCGAGCAGAATCAGCGAGAAACATCCGAACGGCACTGCACGGAACATCGGCCACTCCTTGTCCTGCGAAAATATCTCGTGCAGGGTAGCGCGGAGGCAGCGATTCTGTCAAACACTTGCGGGGGCAGGTGTCGGAGTCTGCTCGCTCCAAGCCTCGACCTTGACGCTGCCTCTCCTCTCGCGTTTGGCGCGGTATAGGCTGGCGTCCGCCAGCGCGATCATGGCGTCGGGCGCGATGTTCCGTCCTGGCGGCGCCTGATCGAAACCCGTGACTCCGAAGCTGGCCGACATGCGGATTGGCTTGCCCGCGATCTCGACGGATGTCCCCGATATGATGCCGGCGAATCGCTCGGCCGCGACGCCTCCCCCCGCGGGGCAGGTCTCGGGCAGGACGATGAAGAACTCGTCCCCTCCGTATCGCGCGATCCAGTCGCAATCTACCCTGATGACCGACAGAATGCTCTGGACGAAGGCCTTGAGCGCTTCATCCCCCGCGAGGTGGCCGAATTCGTCGTTGATCTTCTTGAAATGATCGATGTCGCAGAGAATCAGCGATAAGGATCGTGAATATTTCTGGGCTCTCTTGACCTCTTGCGGCAGGCGGTCGTTGAGATAGGTGCGGTTGTAGGCTCCGGTCAGCGCATCGGTGATCGAGAGTATCTTGGTTTCTTCGTTTGCCCTTTTCAGACATTGCTCGAGCCCGAGTATGCGTTTCGCCGTGTTCAGGCGGGCTACCAATTCCGCGGGATGATACGGTTTGCTCAGGAAGTCGTCGGCGCCCGCCTGGAGGCCGGTCACGATGTCGTCCTTGGAGCTTTTCGCGGTCAGGAGCAGGATGTAGACGTAACCGGAGGCAGGGTTCTCCCGGATCGCTCGAGTGAGCGCGATGCCGTCCATCTCGGGCATCATCCAATCGGTCACGACGATCTGAAAGTGACTCTGCCGCATGAGCTCGAGCGCCTTGAGTCCGTTCTCGGCGGAAGTCACGCTGAAGCCCTTCATGGTCAACATGAATTCGAGCTGCTTGCGGATGGCGGGATGATCTTCGACGACGAGCACGTGAAAGTCGTTCATCGTTCCGTCAGGCTCCTCTCGATTCCGGCGAGACCCGTTTCGAGCTCCCGGAGAGCGCCGCCGATTTCCTTGAGGCGGCCGTTGTGGCTCAGTGCCTCGATCGTCTCCGCCCTGTTGCGGATTTCCTCGAGACCGAGATTCGCCGAGGCGCCCTTGATCGAATGCGACGCGCAGATGGCCCTGTGCGCGTCGCCGGCGGCGACGGCCTCCTTGATCGCGGCGACGTCCGAGCGGGACGTCCTCGCGAACAGCTCCAGCAGCTCGGCATACTGCGTTTCGTCGAGTCCGATGTCGCGGGCGAGCTCAGTGAGGTTCATTCTGCCTCCTTGCGGTTCGAGTGTTTGTCGATGACATCGAGAACCGCTTCTTTCCTGATGGGTTTGGTGATGTAATCGTTCATGCCCGCTTCGAGACAGATCTCCCTGTCGCCGTTCATGGCCCGGGCGGTCATGGCGACGATTGGGATCCCGGTGAAGCCTCTCGCTCTGATCGCTTTTGTGGCTTCGATTCCATCCATCACGGGCATCTGGATATCCATGAGAATCATGTGGAACCGGTCGGGAGCTGCGCTGAATATCTCCAGCGCTTCCCGTCCGTTGCCGGCCACGTCGATTTCGCAGCCGGCGGCTTCCAGCATGAGCCTCGCGAGCTTCTGATTCACCGGATTGTCCTCGGCGACGAGAACCCGCATCGCCCGCGGTTCGTTCACCTTTCCGGATGCGCCGCCGGCGCGATTCTCCCGGCGCTCCTCATCCGGGCTCGATGCGTTCAGCGGAGACGTCAGCCTCTTCAGCAGCGCGCGCACATCCGACAGGCGAACCGGCTTGCTCAGGTGTCCGTCGAACCTCTCCTCGTGGCAGTTCTGGCTTTGCCGGCCGATCAGGAGCGACGTTCCGATCACAGCGGGTCGCTCGCCACCGCACAGCCGGCGCATTTCGCCGATCGCCCCGCAGTCGTCGTCGATCACCATGGCGGCGTCGACTATGCACACGTCGAACGGATCCTGTGCCTCCATCGCGCCGCGAAGAGCGGCGACTGCCTCGTCGGCGCTCGAGCAGGATTCGGAGCGCATGCCGAGCAAGGCGAGCTGCCGCGCCAGGCCTTCGGTGGCGCGTCCGTTGTCGTCGACGACGAGCAGCTTCTTCTGCGGCAGCCGCTCCATTTCGGGTTGCGGGTACGCCTCGACCGGCCGCCCCAGCCAAGCGGTGAAATGGAACGTGCTTCCCGCGCCGGGCTCGCTCTCCGCCCAGATGTCTCCGCCGAAGAGGGCCGCGATCTGTTTGCTGATCGTCAGGCCGAGCCCGGTGCCCCCGTGCTTTCTCGTAGTCGAACCGTCGGCCTGCCGGAACGGCGCGAATATGATCGACAGCTTGTCCCGGGGGATTCCGATCCCGGTGTCCCGGACGGCGACGTGGAGCTTCAGTCTGTCGCTCTCCATCTCATCGGCGCCGATCTTCAGTTCGATCTCCCCGGAGTCGGTGAACTTGGAGGCGTTTCCGAGGAGATTGACGAGGATCTGGCGGAGCCGGAACGGATCTCCCAGCAATACGGGAGGAACCTCCCCGGCGATATCGCACAGGAGCTCTATGCCCTTGGGCGCCACCTTGGGAGATATGAGCCGGCAGACCTCATGCGCGATGGATTCTGGTTCGAACGGCACTTTTTCGAGGTCGAGGCGTCCGGCCTCGATCTTTGAGAAATCGAGGATGTCGTCTATGAGCGAGAGGAGCGTTTCGGCGCTCGTCTTGATGATCTTCATGTAATCGCGCTGCTCGTTCGACATATCGCCGTCGAGCAGCATGTCGGTGAAGCCGATTATCGCGTTCATTGGCGTTCTGATTTCGTGGCTCACGTTGGCTATGAACTCGCTCTCGGTCTTGTTGGCGAGCTCGGCCTCCTCCTTCGCGGCCCGCAGTATGCGCTCCGCCTCCACGCGCGCGGAAATGTCCTTGAAGATGAGCTGGTAGCACTTCTTGCTGTCGAGGTTGACGACCGCGGCGCAGCTGCTGACGGGAATCGTCCTTCCGTTCTTGGCCACGATCTCGGCTTCGGCCGTGCATCGAGCGTCGGCGGCGTACAGCGAGAAACCCTCGCGCACCGCTTCTGCGAGGTGCTCGGGGTAGATCTCGTGAACCTGCATAAGCAGGAGCTCCGCTCGCGGCCGGGCGGTGAGGATCTCCGCCCGCGCATTGCAATCGACGATCTTCAGAGTGTCCGATTCGACAATGAAGATCGCGTCGTTGTTGGCGTCGAACAGGCCGCGGTACTTCTCTTCGCTCTGGCGAAGTTCTTTATAGGTGCGCTTGAGCGCGATGAGCTTTCCGAGCTGATCGGCGATCGCGTCGAGCAGGTTCTTCTCTTCCTCGAGAAACGGCCCTTCGGCCGCGTCGGCCCGCTCTTCGAGGTAGCAGACTTCCAGCCCTCCGATAAGCTTGCCCTGCACGAAAATGCCTCTCGACAGCTTCCAGATGGTTTCGCGGTAGTTGCGCGTTCTGAATTCCTGATGCTCGAGGACGATGCGCGCGCATGTGATGTCCTGGTACTGCCAGCCGGAGGGAAGCACATCGAGGGCCTCCTGCAGCATTTGATCCTGCGTACGATCCTGATTGTCGATGAGCTGCGATATTCTGATGAGGCAGTTCAGCTCCTTGATTCGCTCGCGCAGATCGCACGCGCGTTTTTCCAGCGCCTCCTGGAATCGCTTGCGTTCTGTCACGTCCTTCATCGCCATGATGAACGAGTCGGCCGCGCCGGATGCATCGCGTATGGCGACACTCGATACCTCGGCGATGAGCGTACCGCCGCCCTTCGTCATAAGCATGCATTCGACGTCGCCTATTGTGTCTTCGAGGAGCCTGCGGGCGATCTCGATCTGCATCCGTTCCTGGAAGGCGGGCGCGAAGAGCGACCATACCCTCGTCCCGACCAGCTCTTCCTTCGTCTGGAACGCCAGAAGCACGGGGGCTCTGCGGTTGCAGTCGGTGACGACGCCGTCTGAGTTGAAGACGACAACGGCATTGGGGGACGATTCCAGCACGAGGCGCAGATTCGCCTTGCCCTCCTTGTGCAGCGATTCCGCGCGGTAGCGGTCGGTGACGTCCAGCATGTACTCGACGATCAGGCTTATGGCACCGTCCCGGCCAAAGACCGGATGGGCGTGGATTTCGAAATTCTGGTGGCAGCCGCCGGGCTGCGGCCACGCGTATTCGACGATCGAGTGCGATCTCGTGGCGGCCGATTGCTGGGCGGCGTATCGTGCTTCGGCGCGGAGGGCTCCGGCCTGCTGTGACGCGCCTCTCGACGGCGGTTCGAATATGCCGTTCGCTAGCGCCGCCGCGTTCGCCACGATCACCGAGAGGTCGTGCGCGCTCCTGATGCATAGCGGTATGGAGCTTGAGTCGATGATCTCGCCGAGAAGCGTCTCGTCGAAGTCGGACTTATGCTCGTCCGGCCGCGCGCGCTCGAGAATCGTCTCGATGGCCGCTCCCGCGAAGTCCCTGCGGATCCATTCGTCCTCAGGGGCGTCACGCATCACCGATTGCAGCAATATGTTCAGATTGGACGGCGCCAGATCCCGATTCATGCTCCGATGCTCCCTGCATTTTGATGCCCGATGATCATTGTGGTTCGCAATCGGCATGCCGCGGGAATCAGACCCGGTATCCGCTTGGGACTTTGGGCGCAGCCGGAGATGCCGGATCTCCGGCGCGGCGGTGGATTCGCTCGCTTCATGGCGGGATTCGGCGCCGGCCCGGGACTTTGGTCCCAGGGGTGGGAAGGTGACCCGCGCATCGGCGCCAGGCGCCGAGGAAGCGGCTGCTTGCATTTTGCATGGGAAGCGGGCGTTCGGACGCGGCGATTACTGCTTGTGCGCGAAACAATTGCGCGACTTGAGCTCGGATTCCGGCTCGCTCGGCGTGCCTTGAAGGGCGAATTCGCCCATGTACCGGCAGAGGCGCTCGAGTATGAGATCGAAGAGGGGGATTCCCCGGTTCATCCACCTGAAGCTCATCTCCTCGATGTAAGAGGGGAGCTTGGCGAGCGGGACGCCGTGATATTTGATGAGCCGCTCCTTGGCGAAAGGCCAGAATCCCCTGGCGGTGCAAAAGACCTCGAACCTCGGAAACTGCTTGCCGTGATCCACCATCTCGAGCTTTCGGCCGCGGCAGAAGAGGCCTTCATTCGGTGACTTCTTCGTCAAGATGAGGCAATCGTCGCCGAATCTTATATGATGGAAAACACTGTCGTCGACGGTCGGCTCTTCAATTGCCGCAAGCCGTTGCATCGCTTCGCAGGCCTCGCCTGAGTCGGCGCCCGCACGACGGGAATCGGCGATTGCGCATCTGATCGTGTCGATTGCCTTGAGAACGGTCGGATAGCTCACGCCCGTCTCGCCGGCGATGACGGTAGCGGGCATCTCGAGCTCGAACAGCTTTATCAGCCAGAGCCATTCCTGCGCCGTGAGCTTGACGCAGTTGAGGTATCTGCCGGCGAACGGGTTGAAGGTATGGCCGCATCGAGCGCAGCGTCTCCGCTTTCCGCCCTCGATCTCGTAGAGCTTGGCGCTCGCGCAGGAGGGACAGCAGAAACCGGCCGTCATTCCGCAGCGGGTCAACACGAAATGCATCGCCGTTTTTTCCGACTTCACGAGCTTTTCGAAATCGAGCACGTTCATTCGTCCGACCTCGCGCCGGCTCGAACGCCCCGGCAGTCTCTGCAGACACTTCGACTCTTGCTGAAGAGATTAAATGATGCATGGCTCGCTCCAGGTCAATTGCACTTAGGTCTTAACGACATACGCCCTTCGGTCTATGCGTGTAATGGCGGTGACTGGCGGGGCTGGAGGCTGGAGACGGCTAGTTGTACGAGGGAGAAACGAGGTTCAGTCGTTCCGCCATGTGAACGAGCTCGGCGAACGTGCGCGCCTGCATCTTCCGCATGACGTTTGCGCGATGAATCTTGACGGTTTTCTCGCTGAGGGAGAGCTCGTCGGCGACCTGCTTGTTCGCGAGCCCCGATACGATCCGGACGAAGACCTCGTATTCGCGCGGCGTGAGCGACTTGGTCCGTTCGTCGATCTCGCGCATCTCGGATCGCCGCCGGAGCGCGAGGCGGCTCTTTTCGAGCGCCCTGTTGACGGCATCCAGCAGGGTTTGATTCTCGAACGGTTTCTCGATGAAGTCGACCGCTCCCGCTTTCATCGCGCGGACGCTCTGGGGCACGCTGCCGAATCCGGTGATGAAGATGACGGGCACATCGATGCCAGATTGAACCAGCCTTTCCTGAAGATCGAGCCCGCTCAGCCCCGGCAGCCGTATGTCGAGAACGATGCATGCCGGCTCCTCGGGCTTGGCTCTGGAGAGGAATTCCTGCGATGATGCGAAGGCCTCAACGGGCAGACCGACCGATTGAATCAGTCTTGTGATCAGAGAGCGGACGTCAGGGTCGTCGTCGACGATGAAAACGACGGGTTCATTTTCGCTCATATCGGCCTCACCTCGCGCCGATGATCGTACGGAGGGATACTACTCCCTCGCGTGGCGCGTGGTAAAGCACTTATTTCGATCCGGCATGGAAGCGTTGTCCCGGGCCGCAGCGCAATATTGAGAGCCGCTTCGAGCCGGGGGCCGGCCGATCGATCACTGCAGCCCCCGCCTTGCGAGAAGCGGCTCGATCTTCGGCTCGCGTCCCCTGAATCTCCTGTAGAGGGTCATCTCGTCCTCGCTCCCGCCGGCCGCGAGGATGCACTTTCGGAACGCCTGCGCCGTTTTTTGGTCGAACAGGCTCGTTTCCTTGAACGCCTGGAACGCGTCTGCGTCGAGCACCTCGGCCCATATGTAGCTGTAGTATCCCGACGCATAGCCGCCGTCCCCGAATACATGCGCGAAGTATGTGCTTCGGTAGCGCGAGATGATCTCTGGGATGAGACCGATACGGTTGAGCGATTCCGTCTCGAATGCGTCGGCGTCTGCAATCGCGGGCTCCGGCAGGGAGTGCCAGTCCATGTCGAGGAACGAAGCGGCGAGGTACTCGGTCGTCATGAAGCCCTGGTTGAAGGTGCTGGACTTCACGATCTTCGCGATGAGCTCGTCCGGTATGGGCTCGCCGGTTTTGTAGTGCCGCGCGTACATCTTGAGGAATTCCGGATCGGTCGCCCAGTTCTCCATTATCTGCGAGGGTAGCTCGACAAAGTCCGTTGCCACTCCCTGGGTCGTGAGATAGGCGGTTTCGGACAGCAGAGCGTGCAGCGCGTGGCCGAACTCATGGAACAGGGTGGTCACTTCGTCGAAATTGAGAAGCGAAGGCGCATCCCCCGCCGGTCTCACGAAATTACCGCAGTTCGTGACGAGCGGCGTTTCGATCTTGCCCCCGATTCTGGATTCCGCGCGGAACCCTCCGCACCAGGCGCCCCCTTGCTTGTTGTCGCGGGGGAAATAGTCGGTGTAGAGAAGCCCGATGTGCTTTCCGTCCGCTTCATTCACCTCGAACACCCGCACTTCGGGGTTGTACTTCGGGATGTCGTTGCGCTCCAGGAATGTGATGCCGTAGAGCTTGCCGGCGAGCATGAAAGCCGCGCTTCGGACGTTTTCGAGCTCGAAATAGGGTCGGAGCATTTCATCGTCGAGGTCGTACTGCGCTTTCCTGAGCTTTTCGGCGTAGTACCACCAGTCCCAGGATTCGAGCTTGAAGCTCTTGCCTTCCCCGTCGATCATTCTCTGGAAGGAGGCGGCTTCGCTTTCGGCGCGCGCCAGGGCCGGCTTCCAGAGCTCGCCGAGGAAATCGAATACGGCTTTGGGGTTCTTCGCCATGGCGTCATCGAGGACGAAATCCGCGTAAGTATCGTAGCCGAGAATGTGAGAGCGCTTCGCGCGGAGATTCACGATGCGCAGGATAACCTTCTTGTTGTCCAGATCGTCGTTGTGATCGCAGCGGCTGATGTAGGCGTGGTAGATCTTTTCTCTGAGGTCGCGGCGCTCCGAGTACTGGAGGAACGGGATCATGCTCGGTTTTTGGAGCGTGAAGACCCACTTTCCATCGTGTCCTCGCTGCCTCGCCGCTTCCGCGGCCGCCGTCACGACGGCGGCCGGGAGCCCGGCGAGATCGGCCTTGTCGCCTATGACCATCTCGAATCTACTCGTCTCCTCGAGGAGATTGTCCTCGAACTGCAGCTCCAGAACCGACAGCTCCTTGTTGATGTCGGAGAGAGCGGCTTTGTCGGCGGCATTCAGGTTCGCCCCGCCGCGGACAAACTCGCGATAGGTCTTCTCGACGAGCCGTCTCTGTTCCTGGTTCAGCTCGAGCCCGTCCTTCTGCTCGTAGATCGTCTTGATCCGGGCGAAGAGCTTTTCATTGAACAGGATCTCATCGTAATGCGCCGATAAAACCGGTGCGATCTTCTTGGCGATCTGCTGCATCTCGTCGCTCGTATTCGCCGAGTTCATGCTCTGGAATATGTTGTCGACGCGGGCGAGGAAGAGTCCGCTCGCCTCGAGCGGCTCTAGAGTGTTTGCGAAAGTCGGCGCCTCGGGATTGGCGGCGATCGCCGCGATCGCCTCGCCGTGCCGGCGCATTGCCTCCTGATACGCCGGCATGTAATGCTCGAGCCGGATCTGATCGAATGGCGGCGCGCCGAACGGCGTTTTGAATTCGGCGAGCAGCGGATTGCCGTCTTGCGGCGCGAAAGAGCACAGAAGCGCGCACCCGACGGCGACGAGTAGCAGAGACGTTCTCTTCACGATGTACCCTCCCTGGTTGAAGGTGCTGAGGAAGCCGCATGATAGCAGTGTCGTCGGCCTATTTCAAGCGCGGCAGGTACTGTCTGATGAAGATGTCCCGCGCCAGATCGAGGCCCGGCGAGGTCGCCGGCTCGTCCGGCGCGAGCACCCGGAGCGCCCCGGGCAGGACCTCGATGTCGACCGGCGTCGTTCCGATGATGTCTCCATCGGCCTGGATCGGCAGTGGGGAGGAGCTCAGGATGGAGATGTTTCTTTCGGCCTTGATGAAATGCGCGCGCGGATTCACGGGGCGGCCGGCAATCAATCTGAGCAGGTATCGGGGATAATCGAGAAGTGTTTTCGTGCTCAGGATCCAAACGCCGAGGTGCCCGTCGTCGACGTGGATATCCGGCCCCGCCGGAAAGAGCATTCTCGCGAGAATGCCGCAGTTCGCGACGGCCACCTCGACCGCGTGATACCTCCTGGCGGTGCCGTCGACCGCGACGTCGATGTGCCGGCTCCTGAATTCGAACATCTTGAGAATGGCGGCCCCCAGGTAAGCGATGAGCCCGAACCGGCTCTTGTTGCGCCTCGTCGTGCCGCCGGCGACCGAAGCGCTGATGCCCACGCCGGCGATGAGCACGTATGTGCGCCCTCCGATTCTCATTGCGTCGATGCTTCTCGAGCGCGGCGGGCGCGCTATCAACGCCGCCGCCTGGTCCGCGTCGAGTGGGATATTGAGCTCGCGCGCGAGCAGGTTGGCCGTTCCGGTCGGGATGATGCCGAGCGGGGCCGATTGTCCCGCGAGCCCGTCGATGACCGCCGATACCGTTCCGTCGCCCCCGACGGCCACGATCAGGTCGAAACCGCCCTGCAACCGCGCTCGAACGATTTCGCCGAACGTCTCTCCGCTGCGGGTTTCGTGGATTTCATAATCGATGCGGGCCCGTGCAAGTTGGCGGCTCAGAGCTCCGCACGCCTCTTCGCCGCCGCCCTTGCCCGCGGCGGGGTTCAATATGACGAATGCCTTCGGCACGATCCCTATTCGTCGCCCACGAGGGCCTTGATATATTGCAGGCGCTCGTACAGCTCGGGCTTGTCGCTTTTCGCCTGGCTGAGCCTTCCCCTCATCCGATCGATCGACTTGAACCCGTGCTTGTCCATCAGTCGCTCCAGGTCTGCCCGGATCGTCCCGATCTGGGCGAGCCCGTTCTTGTAGAGCGTCGAGCAGAGCTGCACGGTCGTCGCCCCGGCGAGGATGAGCTTCGCGGCTCCCGAGCCGTCGTACACGCCTGTGGAGGCTGCGAGATCGCATTTCACCCTGCCCGAAAGGAGCGATATCCAGCGAAGCGGCAGGGCGAT
>JAQTVX010000304.1 GCA_028706585.1 Candidatus Krumholzibacteriia bacterium
AATCCTTCGCCATGTGCGCCTCCACGAGCTCGAGGAGCGCATCGAGCCCCTCCCCCGTCGCGGCGCTCGCGAGAATCGCCCCGGGGTGGCCCGCCTGCAGCGCCTTCCGGCGGCCGGCGTCCTCGACGAGATCGATCTTGTTGAGCACGAGGGCGGTCGGGACGCGGGCACCGGACTCGTCCTTCTCCGGGGTTCCGGCGGGCTCGCCGCCGCCCCCGTCCCCGCCGGCCGTCTCCGCCTTTGCAACCTTCCCCAGCACGTCCTCGAGAACCGTATTGACCACGGCGATGTGCTCGTCGCAGCGCTGAGCCGCCGCATCGGCGACATGCAGAAGCAGGTCCGCCTCCCGCACGTCGAGCAGCGTCGCCTCGAAGCTCGCGATGAGATGGGGCGGGAGCTTCCGGATGAATCCGATCGTGTCCGTGAGAAGAAACGGTGCGCCGCCGGGGCTCCGTACGCGGCGCGTCGTCGAATCGAGGGTCGAGAAGAGCCGGTCGCTCTCGACGACCTCGCTTCCCGCGACGCGGTTCAGAAGCGTCGACTTGCCCGCGTTCGTGTAGCCCACGATGGCGACGCTGAACAGCCCCTCGCGCCGCTTGCGGCGCTCCTCTACCCCGCGATGTATCTTCGCTAGCTCCCTCGTCAGGTTCGAGATCCGATCGCGGGCCCTGCGGCGGTCCACCTCGATCTGGGTCTCGCCGGGCCCGCGTGTTCCGATTCCGCCGGCCTGGCGCGAGAGGTGCTCCCAGAGGCGCCTCAGCCGCGGAAGCGCATAGTTGAGCTGGGCGATCTCCACCTGAATCCGCGACTGACGCGTTCGCGCCCTCCGGGCGAAGATGTCGAGGATGAGCTCCGTGCGGTCGATGACGTTGACCTCGAGCCGCTTCTCGATGTTGCGCGCCTGCGCGGGGGAGAGATCGTCGTCGAAGATGACCAGGTTCACGCTCTCGTCGTGGATCGCGCGGGCAAGCTCTTCGATCTTTCCCTCGCCGATAAAGGTAGCCCCGTCGACCCGGGTGCGCCCCTGTATCGTCCGGCCGACCACCTCGGCGCCAGCGGTGCGGGCGAGAAGCTCGAGCTCGCGCAGGTTCTCGATCTCGTCCTCGCGTCTCAGGCGCGGCAGCGTTATTCCGACGAGGTACGCTCTTTCGACGGGGGTTTTTGATGGCGGGATCCGGCTTGACCGCATCTATTTCTCTTCGGGCTCCTCGCTGGTTTCCTCGTCGCCGGCCTCGTCCTCCTCCATCTCCTCTTCCGCATCCCCTTCCCCGGCCTCGCCTTCCCCAATCTTCTCGCCGGCCATGAGCGCGACGTCGACTACGGCGTCCCCCTCGCCGAGGCTGATGAGCTTCACGCCCTTCGCGGGTCTCCCGAGAATGGAAATGCTGTTGACCGGGGAGCGAATGATGATCCCGTTGCGCGTGATGATCATCACCTCGTCCTCCTCGATCACTTCCTTGACCGCGACGAGATCGCCGTTTCTCGCGTCGGTGGAGATGGCGACGACGCCCTTGCCGCCGCGTTTGATATTCCTGAAATCGCTGATTCTCGTGCGCTTGCCGTAGCCGTGCTCGGTCACCGCGAGAATCTCCGCCCCGCGTTTCACGACGACCATCTCGACGACGCGGTCGTCCTTGTCGAGCTTGACGCCCGTCACGCCCTGGGTCGCTCGTCCCATGTCGCGGACGTCCTTCTCGCTGAACCGGATGGCCTTCCCCTTGAGCTTCGCGAGGATGATGTCGTCGTTCCCGGAGGTGAGCCGCGCCGCGATCAGCTTGTCGCCCTCGCGAAGGATAACCGCGATGAGGCCTCCGCGCCGCGGATTCGCGTAGGCGGATATGTGCGTCTTCTTGATGAAGCCGTCCTTCGTCGCGAGCATGAGATAGGCGTCCTGAGCGAAATCGGCCACGGGGACGAAAGCGGTGACGTTCTCGTCGCGGCCCATCTCGAGGAGGTTCACGATCGCCTTCCCTCGGGCGAGGCGGCCGCCCTGCGGGAGCTCGTGGACTTTGACCCAGAAGCAGCGCCCCTTGTCGGTGAAGAACAGGATATAGCTGTGGGTCGAGGCGATGAAGAGGTGCTCGACGAAATCCTCCTCTTTCATGCCCATCCCGGAAACCCCCTTGCCGCCCCGGCGCTGTCGGCGGTAAGTCCCGGTCGGAATCCGCTTGATGTACCCGGTGTGGGTGATCGTGATGATCATGTCCTCTTCGGCGATCAGGTCCTCGACCTGGAAATCGCCCTCCTGGTCCACGATTTGGGTCCGCCGCTCGTCTCCGAAGCGCTCGTTGAGGTCGTCGAGCTCGGCGCGAATGATTCCCAGCAGCCGCGTGCGGCTCTCGAGGATCGAGCGGTAATATTCGATCTTCTTGATGAGCTCCAGATACTCGTCCTCGATCTTCTGCCGCTCGAGCCCGGTGAGGCGCTGAAGCCTGAGATCGAGGATCGCCTGCGCCTGGATCTCCGAGAGTCTGAATTTCTTCATGAGCCCGCTGCGGGCTTCGTCGGGGGAAGCGCTCTTCTTGATGAGCTGGACTATCTCGTCGATGTGGTCGAGGGCGATCTTGTAGCCCTCGAGTATGTGGGCGCGATCCTCGGCTTGTTTGAGGCGGAACCGGGTGCGGCGCGTGATGACATCGCGACGGTGCTCGATGTAGCACTCGATGAGCTCCTTGATGTTCATCTGCTTCGGCCTGTTCTTGTCGATGGCCAGCAGTGTGACGCCGAAGGAATTCTCCAGCTCCGTCTTTTGGAAGAGTTGGTTGATGACGACCTTCGCCTGTTCGCCACGCTTGAGCTCGATGACGATGCGCGTGTTCGAGTCGGACTCATCCCGCAGGTCGCGAATGCCGTCGATAAGCTTGTCGGTGACCAATTCGGCGATCCGAACGACGAGCCGTGAACGGTTCACGTTGTAGGG
>JAQTVX010000040.1 GCA_028706585.1 Candidatus Krumholzibacteriia bacterium
AGGGTCATCCGTCATATCTATCCGTATCCATTCTTTCTGGAAAATAATGCAAAAGCAGGGCTTTGTCCATATCAGGGATTTTGTTTCACGGGCGCCCTTTCTTCGTTCAGGGCCGCCGTCCGTGCCGGCTCCTCCAGGACCGCGCCGGGAAGGAGCTCGGCAATATATGCGAGGTTCCTGTATCGCTCCATGAAATCGAGCCCGTAACCTACGACGAAGACATCGGGCACCTTGAAGCCTATGTAGTCGACCGAGACCGTGATCTCGCGGCACGAGGGCTTGTCGAGGAGCGCGCACACTCGGAGACTGCGGATGCGGCGCTCTTCGAGCATCTGTTCGAGGAACGAGAGCGTGTGTCCCGTATCGACGATTCCGTCGATGATGATGACGTCGCGGTCGTTCACGCTCCGTTTGAGATCGTTCAGGATCTCGATCTGCTCGCTTCTCGCGAATCCGTTGTGGTAGCTGTGGACGGTGATGAAATCGACCTCATGTGGGATCGTGATGTGGCGAACGAGGTCGGCGAGAAAAATGAAGCCTCCCTTGAGGAGGCTTATGAGAACGGGATTCTTGTCCGCATAGTCGACTGAGATCTGTTCAGCGAGCTCGCGCACGCGGGTATCGATCTCTTCCTGCGTTATGAGCACTCTGCCGATTTGCACTTGTCGGCCTTTCCGGCTCGAGGTTCGTACGATCGGTGCCTGCTTTCATTTGGGGATGATACCACAATGGTCCCGCTGCGCCATCATATTTTGTCCGGCAGAGAAAAAAGTGCGATGCGCACGGCGACGCGCGTGGACGGAACGATCCTGGTCCGCTCGTCCGCCGCGACCCCGGGCACCCAGAATATGCCGCGCGCGTCCTCGAAAACCGGAATCGAGTCGCGCTTCGAGAGGGGGACCTTGCGGTCGATGAACAGGTCGCTCAGCTTTTTTCCCCCCCGCATGCCGAAAGGGACGATGCGGTCGCCGGGCCGCCTTCCCCTCACCCGGATCGGAAAGACGATACGGGCGAAACGGCCCTCCGTAGCGCTGGATAGCGCCCCGGCCTCATCGGCGCGCACTCGTTCGACTGTGGCGAAAAGGTCCCACCAGGGGAGCGTGTAGCTTCCTTCCGCTGCGATGATCGCCTCGCCGGGTGGCATCCGCTCCCGGCCGCGCCTCGCGATGACGAACTCCGAATGCTCGATGCGGGCTTCTATTCCGTGGGGGAAATGGATTGCCTTGCCGGATCGTCCCGAACGGATGAGGCGCTTCGCCGCGTCGAAGTGCGTTCTATCGATATCCTGGAGCACGCCGAACCTCTCGCGAAGCGCGAGGTCGACGAGGAGATAGAGCTGAAAATCGGTGAAGGTCTCCATACCGTCCAGCGGGACGCGGATCTCGCCGCGCGGATCGGTCTTCGGAATCAGCTGCCGCAGCGGCTTTTCGAGTGTTTCCCAACCCTCCGAGATATTCTCCGACAGGCGCAGGAGCGCTTCCGACATCGATGGGTTGAAGCTCTTTCTCAGGTAGGGGAGAAGCCTGTTTCTGATGCGGTTGCGCAGGTATGCGTCGTCCAGGTTGCTCTTGTCGATCGCGTAGCGGACCCGGCGGCTCTTGAGATACGATCTCAGCTCCGAGCGTCCGCAACCGAGAAGCGGCCTCACGAAAAGCCCGCGGCGCGGTTGCATGCCGCGCAGGCCGCGCCACCCCGAGCCCCGGATCAGATGATGGAGAATGGTCTCCGCCTGATCGTCCCGCGTGTGCCCGAGGGCAACGGCGTCGGCGCGCCACGCGAGCGCCGTCTCTTCGAGAAAGTCGTATCGCAGCAGCCGGGCCGTTTCCTCGATCCCCTTCTTTATTCTTCGCGCCTCGGCGGGCACGTTCCCTGACCCGAGAAAGAGAGGGATGGAGAGCCGCGCGGCATAGCGCTCGACGATGGTCCTCTCGCGAGCGGCCTCGCACCGGATCCCGTGATCGTAATGCGCCGCGGCGAGCTCGAATTGCATATCGCGTGCAAGCTCCGACAGGATCATGAGAAGCGCCATCGAGTCCGGGCCGCCGGAAACCGCCGCGAGCACCCTCGAGCGGGGCGGGATGAGATCCCGGGCGAGGATGCAGTTCCTGACCGTGTCGATGCAGTTCATCTTAAAGCGAGCTTTGAAATGTGGAATGTAAGTTTTTGAAATCAAATATGGTGGCGGTGCAGGGACTCGAACCCCGGACACAGAGATTATGATTCTCCTGCTCTACCAGCTGAGCTACACCGCCACGCCCGCAACATAATAAGAAGCGAAAAGCGTTGATGTCAATGGAAAAGCTCCCGAGCCGCTCTTCCGCCGTCCCGCTGCCGCTCTCGCGCCGCTATCCCACAAGGGCCTTGCCACTGTCTTTGTGGTGTGCTATAAATAGTCGTTTACGCGAGAGGACATTATGGGGCATGCAATGCGCATTTTTGTCGAATCGGACTCCGATCCCGACGTTCTCGAGGGCAAGACGATCGCCATAGCCGGGTATGGCAACCAGGGCCGTCCTCAGGCCTTGAACCTTCGCGACAGCGGCTTCGCGGTGATCGTCGGCGCCCGGGAGGGAAAAGGCGGCTGGAAGCGCGCCCGGGAAGACGGTTTCGAAGCGATGCGCATCGAGGAGGCTGCGGGGAAGGCCGATGTTCTCATCGTGCTCCTTCCCGACGAGATTCAGGGAGACATCTATCGCGACGAAATACGAGGCGCCCTCCGGCCGGGCGCGGCCCTGTGCTTCGCCCACGGCTTCGCCGTCGCGTTCGGGGAGATAGCTCCGGAAAGTTACGATTGCGTGCTGGTCGCCCCGAAGGGGCAGGGGGCGAGCCTTCGCGAGGCGTTCGTCGCGGGATCCGGCATACCATGCCTCGTCGGCGTCGAGCGCGACGCATCCGGCGAGGCGAAAAGAATCGCGCTCGCCATCGCCCGGGGTCTCGGCTGTCTCCGTGTGGGCGCGTTTGAGACGAGCTTCCGCGAGGAGGCCGTGAGCGACATTTTCGGCGAGCAGGCGGTCCTCTGCGGTGGCGTGACGGCGCTCATCAAGCGTGCCTTCGACGTGCTCGTGCAGAAGGGGTACAGCCCCGAGATCGCGTACTTCGAATGCTTCCATGAGCTCAAGATCATCGTCGATCTTTTCACGAGCCTCGGCTTCTCGGGCATGAGGGATGTGATCAGCGGCACGGCCGCCTACGGGAGCCTCAAGTTCGGCGAAGATCTGATAGGCGCCGACGTCGAGAAGAAAATGGAGGCGCTCTTCGAGAGAATCGAGAGCGGCGCTTTCGCGAGGGCATGGCTGGACGAGAACCGCGGCGGCGCGAGGGAGTTTGCGGCGCTGCGAGAAAGGGAACGGAATCTTCTCATTGAAACGATCGGAGAGCGGATCCGCGTGATGGGGGCCCCGGCGGCAGCGCGCGGACGCAAGAAGAAAGGATCATGATGCGAAAAGCTTGTTTCATCGCGGTTCTGCTGATGCTTGCGCTCGCCGTCGGCTGCGGAAAAGGCACGAAGGAGAATAAGGCGAAGGAGGAGGCGTTCCGCATACCCGATTCGCTTCTCGCCCCCATCATGGGATACCACCTCACCGTCGATGACTATCACGTCGTCAACGGCGGCGTCATGGCGAACGCCGAGATCGAGCTCCATTATCCGTCCTCCGAGATCGCACGCTACGTCGCGGTGAAGAGCTTCGGTTACGCCGATGCGGCGTACAAGAAGGTCGAGCGGGAGATCGGAAAGCCCGCCGCGGGCAAGCTCGTGCTCATCGGAGCGGCCGATCTGGACGAATATCGTCTCATGACGCGCAAGGAATGGTGGTTCTACGGATACGTCAAGGGCGACACGATAATATTCGAGCCGTTCGACATCCTGCTCAAGCGCTCCATCGCCGAGGCGGCGATCTTCAACCGCATCGCGCAAGGGGCCGTCAACCGGCGATCGGGGGGCAAGTCGCCCGCTTGGCTCAGGGAGGCGCTCGCATCCAGGATCGCCAATGAGGTCGAATTCCTCAAGATTCAGATACCCGAGATGCGGTACGAAGGGCGGAACATCGATCCATCTCCCGAAGCGGTCGAGAGCGCGATCGCGGCTGGAACGGACAGGGGTGATTCGCGGATCGCGTACTATGCCGCATACCGGATGCTCGACAATCTGCTCGCGAAGCATTCGATGGACAACGTCATGTCCTTTCTCGACCGGTTGAAGGAAGGCAAGACGCTCGACGAGGCGAGCCGGGAAGCGTTCGGCGTCGCGTACAAAGCTCTCATCGAGGAGATCCGGATCGATCACTAGGCACTCAGCGCCGGGAGTACGATGAATCTGGTCGAAAAGCACGATGATGTGATCCGCGTCCGGTTCGCGCCGAGCCCGACGGGGCATCTCCATGTCGGCGGGGCGAGGACCGCGCTGTACAACTATCTCTATGCGCGCAGGCAGGGCGGCGTTTTCGTGCTGCGCATCGAGGATACCGATGCGGCGCGCTCCACGAAGGAGTCGTACGAGGGGATCATGCGCGGTCTCCGGTGGCTCGGGCTCGAGTGGGATGAGGGACCCGACGTCAGCGGTGATTACGGACCGTACGTTCAATCGGCCCGGAGCGTCCTCTATCATTCGGAGATAGACAGGCTGCTCCGCGAGGGGAAGGCCTACCGGTGCTTTTGCACGAGCGAAGAGCTCGATGCGATGAGGGTCGAGCAGGAGCGCAAGAAACTCCCTCCGAAATACACGGGAACCTGCCGCTGCCTGACCCCTGAAGAGAGCGAGGAGAGGCTCGCGCGCGGGATGCCCTACGTCGTCAGGTTCAGGATGCCGGTCGAGGGCGACGTGCGCTTCACCGACGTCATCAGGGGCGATTTCAGCTTCGCGAACGCGGAGCTCGACGATTTCGTTCTCATCAAATCCGATGGGAGGCCGACGTACAACTACGCAGTAGTGGTCGACGACGCCCACATGAGGATCAGCCACGTTATCCGCGGAGACGATCACATATCGAATACGCCTCGTCAGGTGCACCTGTACGGCGCGCTCGGCTTCAAGCTTCCCAGGTTCGCGCACCTTCCCATGATTCTCGGCTCCGACAAGACGCGCCTCAGCAAGCGCCACGGAGCGACGTCGATCGACGCGTATCGCGACAAATACTACCTCAGCGAGGCGATGGTCAATTATCTCGCCCTGCTCGGCTGGTCCTACGACGGCAAGCGCGAGCTCTTCACGGTCAAGGCGCTCATCGAGGCCTTCTCGCTCAAGAAAGTCTCCAGCAATCCGGCCGTCTTCGATCCGGCCAAGATGGAGTGGATCAACGCCGAGCATTTCAAGATGCTCCCGCAGAGCCGGAAGATCGAGCTCGTCTACGAAGTGCTCGAGAAGGAAGGGCTCTTCCCGCCGTCCTTCGAAGTGGACCTGTCGCGCCCGGTAGATCTCAAGCTCGTGCCCGGCAAGGAGCCGCTGCGCGTCGAGGCGATCGGGGACGCCGAGCGAACCTATGCGAAGGAGATACCGCGGCTCGCCCTCATAATCGACGCCCTCGGGAACAGGCTCAAGCTTCTGAAGGACGTCCCTGACCTCATGGGCTATTTCTACCGCGACGACTACGTCCGGGACGCCGATGCGGTTCTGAATCACCTCATGAAGAAGGAGTCCTCCGTGAGGCTTGCGGCGCTCGCCGATGAATACGATAGGCTCCAGTACTTCGACCGCGCGTCCGTCGAGGAGGCCCTTCGCGCTCTTGCCGACCGGCTGGAGCTCCAATCGGGGGAGCTCATACATCCATGCCGCGTGGCCCTCACGGGGAAAACCGTCTCTCCGGACATCTTCTGGGTAGTGGTGCTGCTCGGAAAAGCGAAGACGATCCAACGGCTCCGCGCGGCCGCCGCGCTCGGCGCCGAAAAAAGATAGGTTGATTTTTGGCGCTCTTTTTTTTACTTTCCCTGAGCTATTGGGGAGTGGTCTAATGGCAGGACAACTGACTCTGGATCAGTTTATGGGGGTTCGACTCCTCCCTCCCCAGCCAGATAATCAGGGTGGCCCCTTAGTCTAGTGGTTAGGACGCTTGGTTCTCAGCCAAGAATCAGGGGTTCGACTCCCCTAGGGGCTACCAGAAGTCAAAGCCCGGGAGAAGCGACTTTCTCCCGGGCTTTATGACTTTCAGCGCGGCTGACCGCCGCGTCAGCAGCCCCCTCAAGTGGGGCCGCAGGATGCGCCGCCCGACGAGGAGCATCCCCGGCATTTCTTCGCGATCGCGGAGATGAGCTTGTCGATGTCGGCCGAGCCGCACGAGGGGCAGGTGACCTCCTGCGAGGAACTCATGACCAGCTCTTCGAAGAGATTCCCGCACTTTCTGCATTCATACTCGAATATGGGCATCGCTCACCTTTTCGTTTCGGTCTCGTCGCTGCGTCCGTCCGGCCGAGCGGCATCGAGCTTGTCTTTCGCGGACCGGTCCCCGATCCCGCACGTCTGGGACATTCAGGTGGACACGCCGAGGCGTGGGAGGAGAAACCGCATGACGGCGATCCAGATCACGACGAATATCAGGAGTTTTATCATTTATCTCAACCAGCCCTTCGCGAACGTTTGCGATCCATGTAGCGTTCGAGCAGCCGCCTGTCGCCGGCCGCCTTTTCCTTCATCGATTTGCAGACGATCATGCATATGTCTTCCGGCAGGGAGTCGGAAACACGGTAATAGACGTTGCGGCTCGATCTCCGCGAGAGAACGAATCCCTCCTCCCTGAGTATCCGGAGATGCTTCGAGACGTTCGCCTGGCCGAGCCCGGTTCTCTCGACGAGCTCGGTGACGCTCCTCTCGCCGTCGCATAGGCAGTGTATCATGGACAGACGGGAGGCGTCCGCGAGCGCCTTGAGGCGTCTCGCGATGCGCTCGATTGTTGCAGAGTCGAACTGCGAGGGCACGGCGACCTCCTCTGTCATATACCTATATACTCATATAATAATTATACCATCAAGTCAAGGTCAAACGCGGGCTGTTGCGTGTCGGAGCGTTCGCGTGCGAAAAAACCGGTTCGCCCGTGCGCGCCGCCATACTATAATGGAGACGGATTTTCAGTGTGCAACTCGACAAGGGAGCCCGCGTCAATGAGCCCAACGATTCGCGCCGGCGCGGCGGCCGTGCTCGCGGCCGCCATGCTTCTTCCGGGAATATGCCTATTCGCCGTCGATCGGGGCGGCGCCGCGCCGCGGTTCGAGATGCCGCGCCTGGACGGCGCGGGATATGTGCGCTCGAACGAGATCTTTTCGCGGTACGACGAAACCTTTCTGGTGTTCTGGCGCTCGAGCTGTCCGCATTGCGTCCAGGCGCTTCTCGGATGCGAGCGCTTTTATCGCGAATACGGGGGCACGGACATAACGGTCATCGGAATCAACGGCGATGAGCGCGATGTTCTCGCCGCGCAGGGTGTGATCGAGTCGAACGGCATCACCTTCACTCAGGCGATCGACGCGGGAGGAACGACATCGGCGAGCTACGGCGTTCCTCACGAGACGTTCGCCGTTTATCTGGTGGGGGAGGGGGGCCTGGTTCTCGGGGTGCGGATCGATCCGCAGGGGGATCTAGGCAAGGCAATGGAGGAGATGCTCCTGTCATCCGCCGGGTCCGCCGCGAGGAGCGGCGACTCCGCATCGGGCGCCGTCGCCGCGTCCGGCGCCGCCTCCGCGTCGGCGGGCGAAGAGCGCGCGGATAGCTCGGGATTCTCATTCCATGGATACCAGCGCATCCGTCTGATGGCTGTTGATACGCGCGGGTCGGACGCCGCCGGGCTCTATGGCGAGCCGCTGAGTCCGCTGAACAGCGTCCAGTACCGGCTCGAGATCGAGGCGTCGAAAAGGATCGCGGCTCATCTGCGCGCGGGCGGGCTTCTGAGAATCAGCAGCGAGGGCCGCGAGGTCCTCGAATCCGGTCCGGAGTATCTCGGTTCGGAGTGGGGAAGCGCGTTCGCCGAATACGATGCGGCGGGATTCCGCGCGAGGCTCGGGTATTATTCACTTTCCATGACGCCGCTCACCGTCATGCGCTGGGACTGGGATGATAATCCGCGGGTCGGCGGGGACACGGGGTGCGGATGCGGCGGCGCGGCCGCCGGTGCGCTTCTCGTCGAGAGCCTCGAAGAGCTCGGGAGCGATCTCACCTTCGAGGGGGCGCTCCTCTCATATGTCGGCCGGAATCTGGAGACGCGCCTCTTTTACGCGATCCCGCGTAGAGCTGTCGAGACGAGCTACACGGCCTACCGCTACGCCGCGGAGGACCGCGCGAGGTACTCCCTGGAGCTGTGCGGTTTCGAGACGAGGTGGCAGCGCCTCGACAGGCGCACCGGATTGCACTGGAAGGCCGGTGTGCACGCGGTCGCGAGCTTCGAAAACGAGCGATCTGTGGATTTTCAGAATCTCGGATATTCCTCGTTCGACACGTGGACTGACACGTGGACCGTGAGCTTCACGGCGGAGGCGCCGCTCATTCGCTATGTGCGCGCGCGGGGGGAGATCATCGCCTGGAACAGGGCCGAGGAGCACGGCATCCTGACGGTCGACGGCACCACGGATGCGACGAGCGAGGGGGAAGGCGGAATCGGCGGCATAGCGATCGAGACGCCCGGGCGGTTCGCTCTCATGATCGATTACATGCGGCTCGGAGCCGATTTCTACACCCCGTTCTCCGCCCTCTCGTACGATCCCAATGCCGAGGGCGCCCGGGTCTCGGCCGGCGCGCCGGTGTATCGGGATTTGGCCTATCTCTCTCTTTTCTACAAGAGGCTGCGCGAGGTCGACGTCGCCGCGATCGGAATGGAGCGCAAACAAGTATGGCTCGCCGGGGCGTCTCTCGATCTCGACCTCGGCGCGGGAATAGGGGCGAGTCTCGGTTGGCTGGAGAAGAAATCCCGGCGGAACGGCGAGATAATGCGGCTCGATGAGCGGCGGAGCGCGATCGTGGCGAGTCTCCAGCGCGATTTCGCGAGACTCGGCGTCATCCGGCTCCAGTACGAGCGGACGGATGGCGAGGAGTCGAGCGTCTCTCCCGCGACGGAATCGGGCGCGGATACGTATTCGCTCTACTCGTCGGTCTATTTCTGAGAGGATCGCATCGCTAGAAGAGGCTTTTTATAGCGCCCCATGAGTCTTTTTCAACTGCTGTCCGCGAGATGAACACGAAATAATCGATCCAGCCGTTGAGCTCTCCCGAGACGAATTCGAGCTTGAAGATGAGAGGCGATTCGAAAACGTTGATGAGGTCACTCCCGGTGACCATTATCGCGGTCCCTCAGGAGCCGCAGCTCCCCTTGCCGATGTAACTGAACTCGACGCTCTGCGGCTCACCACCCTGAACCGGGGCGGTCGTGATCCGGAATGTGTACGCCACGTTCAGGTCACCCCAGCATCTCACCATGTAGGAGTAGGTTCCGAAAGCCGAGACCTCGAGACTGTACTGCGTCCATTCTCCCGCGCTGTCGAGCCCTTTGAGCATGCTGTTGTCCGAGATGATGGGCTCCGGATCGATGTTGTATGAATCGGTGAAGCTCTCGGCCTGAACGTACACGCTGGCGGCGTGCGCGAGAGAGGGCGACAGCAGGGTCAAAACGGCAGCCAATGCGATAAGTCTCTTCGGTTGAGATCGCTTCCCGCCATTGGCACAGTGTAATTGCATGTAACTATTATAGATCAATCGGCAAGACTATGTCAATGGCAGACGAGAAGGCGTCCCGTTTTCGATGGGCCCGCTACATGAGCAAAATCGACACGAGTATCTGGGCGAGGATGATCTTCGCTATCATCGACGCCGGATAGACCGCGGCGTACCAGATGTTCGGAAGCTCATTCGAAGCCTGCTGAGTGGCGTAGGCGAGGCAGGCAGGTTGAGTGTGCATGCCCGAGACGACGCCCATGACCGCGGACATCGGAAGCTTCAGAAACTTGTATCCGGCGAGAATCCCCGCTACCGCGACGAGGCTCGTGATGGCCGCTCCCGCAGCGATGAGTCCCCAGCCGCCCGTCTCGAACGTCGTGCCGAAGCCGGGGCCCGCCTTGGTGCCGATTGCCGCGAGGAAGAACACGAGACCGACCTGCCTCAGGACGAGATTCGCGGTGTAGGGAAGCCCCCAGATGATCGGCCCCGTTCGCTCGAGCTTGCCGAGAATGAGACCGACGATGAGCGGTCCGCCCGCGAATCCGAACCTGAAGACCATTCCGCGCGGCAGCGGAAACGCGATCATCCCGAGAAACACGCCCAGCACGATGCCCAGCGACAGCGAGAGAAAATCCGTTTCCGAGATCGAGCGTATCGAGTCACCGAAGAACTTGGAGACCGCCTCGAGCTTGCCGCGGCTCGCCACAACGCGGATGCGGTCGCCCGATTCGAGTATCGTGTCCGACGTTGGAACGAAATCTACGTCTCCGCGGCGGAGCCTCGTGATCGTGGCGTCGAAAACCTTGTGGAGCTCGAGCTCGCGGATCGTCTTGCCGATCACGTTCTTGTTCGATACGAAGATTCGGCGGTAAGCGATCTGCCCCGCCGTCTCGGGCAGGTGCTCGGCGCTCTGCTCTCCAAAGAGAATGCGCGCGCGCTCGAGTTGATCGCCGCCGCCGACGGCGACGACGAGGTCGCCCTTCGAAAGGATCGTGCTCGGCACGACGACGGAGATGACGTCCCCTTTCTGAATACGGCTGAGGGCGAATCCGGTCTCGCCGAGAATCCCGAGCGCCTCCTCGACCGTCTTTCCGACGATCGCCGGATTCGTTATCCTGAACGTCTTGCTGAGAATGGTGCCGGTCCCAGATTCCTTGAGGCGCTGCGCCTCCTCGCGGGCAAAGTTGATCTTGAACAGCCGCGTGAAAATGAAAAACCAGATAATGACCCCGAGAACTCCTATCGGGTAAGCGAGACCGTAGGTGACGACGGGGCTTCCGAGATAGAGCTTCAGCTCCGAGGGAGGGATCGCGGCTTTCATGTTGCCGATCGTCTCGACCGTCGCTGCGAGGGCGGGCGTGTTGGTCAGCGCGCCGCAGAAGAGCCCTGCGGCGCTCGGAGCGGAGAGCCCCATTACGCTCTTGAGGATCACGGTGACGAGCGCTCCGGCGCAGAGCACGACGACTGCTACAATGTTGAGCTTGAGACCACGCTTGCGGAACGAGGAAAAGAACCCGGTGCCGGACTGGATCCCGATGGCGTACACGAAAAGGACGAGCCCTATCACGTATATGTAGTCCGGGAGCATCAGGCGCTCGTCGAGGGCGCCGAAGGCCATTCCGACGAACAGAACCGCCGCTACGCCGAGCTTGAAGCCGAGGATCTTGATGTTTCCGATGAGGTAGCCGAGCCCGATGATCGTGAAGAGAAGCAGGATCGGGTTCGCGGCCAGGATATCGAGAAGGTTCGCGAACAGCGGGCCCAGAGCGGCGAATATGAAATGTTGAGCCGCCATCTTCATATCTCCCTAATGGCGACCGAGACGTCCGTTCCCGTGAAACGCGCCGCCGCCCGGACGTGCTCCCATGGCGAATGCTTGTGCGTCTCTGCGAAGATATCCTCGCGGGCCGAGCTTTTCGCCAGCACCTCGAGAGACGCGGCGTCCGCGGCGACCATGTCAGGCGCGCA
>JAQTVX010000305.1 GCA_028706585.1 Candidatus Krumholzibacteriia bacterium
TCGATCCCGGGTCTTGTTCTCTCTATTCCTTCTCCCAGGCCCGATTAGAAGAGGTTCTTTATGGCACCCCAGCTCTTCGCCTCGACTCCGGGATTGCAGCTACCGTTGAATACGAACGTGCCACCCAGAACACGGACCATCGGATATCCGGGTGTTATGCACGCCGTTACCCATATTCCCGCAGACGGGCTGGCATCGGGATGATCCACAATGTTCGCCGTGAATGTGGGCGCGGGCACAATGTAGTCCAACATTATGTAGACTTCGCCGATGTATATAACCGGGTCGGTTGCGCTGAAACATGCTGATCCCACAAGAGCAATTCCGCTCTCGATGTCGCCGAGGCTATTATTGAAGCCCGCTGACCATTCCACGCCCGTAATAAACGCCATATCGTCGGAAATGGTCATTCTGAATTCGACCCCCGGTCCCAACCGCGGCCCAGAGCCCCTCACATAGTATACCCTGATCGTATCCGTCTGCAACGCCACTATCGTTGCGTTGCATTTTGTTATCCCGATGTTCGTATACAGCGATATGGCACCATCATGAGCAAAAGCGGATCCAAACAGCACCATTATCAGAAACAGGCTCATTGTCAGTTTCTTCATCACTTCTCCTCCTTACCGTTTGTTTCTCGTTGCATCCCATCGTTCCTAGCCATGCAAGAACCCTACCATCTTTGTCTACCGCAGATTAGTTTCATTCGCAAAAACCTGTCAAGACAAATCAACACCTCTCGGACGCACATCTCGAAGCCACCCACTAATGGGGTGGAAAGCCCGAGACAGACCATCACCCTCTGATCATCTCCATTTCTATCTCTATATCCCTGCGTTCCGTACCCTTCGCCTTCTCGAGGAGAATCCCAAGCACCTCGATTGCCTTCTCCGTTTCATTGGCGTTGCGGAAGTTCTCCGCCGCACTGCGCAGGTAGCTGGTTTCCATGAAATGGTTCGTCTTCAGATTCCTCGCAAGCTCAAGATAGGCATCGCCGGCATCCTTGTACCGATGTTCATTCTCCAGAGACACCGCTTTTCCCTCCATGGCTGCATCGCGGAAGAATGGATGCCGAGCGCTCTTCGAGAGATATCGGTCGAACGCCTCTATCGCCTCTGGGTATTTTCCCGTCTCGAGCAGGCATTTCCCGAGAAAATAGCTCGAGTATGCCCCCTCCTCCGTGCCGCCGTGCTCCCTCGCAATCAACGTGAACATATCCTGTGAAGTCTTGAGGTCTCCGGTGCGGAACGACGCCAGGGCATCCGCGAAATAGCTCGAAGCCTTGATCCCGCTTTGCTTTCTCGCGTACGCTGCCCACCCCGCCACAGCCGCGATGCATACGACCGCCACGAGACCTATAAAGAAGCGTTTTTCGTTGTCCCGCACGTACTCCCAGGCCTTGAGAGTCGTTGCGATGAAGGTATCTTCCTTCAATTTCCGTTTTGAGATCCGTGCTGCTGCCAAGGTTCAAAACCTCCTTCTCGCTACTCTTTCAAATAACATTCGATTCGGCATTATATCAAGAGAAATCCCTCTATGGAAAGAAATTATAATTTGACAGGCCAGGGGCATTCTGACAAGCTCATTGCACCATTCGGCACGTGCAAGGGAGGAGTCCATGATCAGGGTCCCCCGCGTCGCTATCGTGACGATCGCCGTGCTCATAGCTGTTCTTGGGGCGCTCGGCTTCCGGGATTTTACGCGCTCCCCCTACACCGGCATCCTGGACAACAATCTCATTATACAGGCCGTCGAGACATCGAGTCCCAACCTCGGATCCGGATTGGCCCCGGGCGACCGTATCCTCGCGGTGAACGGCGTTGTCCCGCGGAATCTCATTCACTACAGATACCTCGTTTCGGCGAACCGGTCGCTAGAACCTCTCGTCTTTACGTTGGCGAGGGAAGATTCGACGTTCGCCGCTGCCGTTCGATGCTCGCCCCAGCCGACGTGGCGCATCTCGGGTCAATTCTCACTCCTCGTAGTAGGTTTCACGTTCATATTGGTAGGACTCGTCGTGATCATGAAGCGCCCGGACATACTGGGCATCCTCTTCACATTGACGTGTTTCATCTTCTCCTTCCTCATGACTGAGCGTCCGGTCACTTCGATACCGCTGCTCCATATAGCCGGCGAGCTCGTATATGATTTTCTTTTCATCTTTCTGCCGTCCGTCTTTCTGCATTTCTTTCTTCTTTTCCCGGGCAGGGAAATCGAGCAGGGAACCAGGCGAGCCTGGATGATTCGCTACCTCTACATTCCTCCAGTTGTGCTCTCGCTTTCCACTTTTGTCATCGGGCTCTGGCGATACGCCGGCGGCGCCGGCTCGTATCTGGATGGGATCATTGGCGCGCTCAATGCCTTGACCGTTATCTACTGGGGCGGCTACGTGATCGCGAGCCTCGCCGTCTTCGTCAGAACCTATGTCGTTTCGGAGAAGGTGCAGCGGGTTAAGTTCAGGATTGTTATCGTAGGTGTGGCGCTCGGCATCGTGCCGATCACCGTCCTGATGCTCGTCAAACAGTTTCAGCCGACGGGAACGGCGCCGCTGCGCTACCTCTGGTCGTTCTTCCTTTCCTTCATGCCGATATCCTTCGCTTACGCAATCCTCAAGCACGATGCGTTCGATCTCGGCATTGTGGCGCGAAAAAGCATTGTGTACACGATCCTGGTGCTCTTTTTCGCGGCGCTATACTACGAGTTCGTCACCGCGCTGACAGGAGAGTTGCGGCGGATTTTCGGAGCTCAGACTCCCTATGTGACCGGTCTGGCTATCGTTCTTTTCGCAATTGCGATCGTACCGGCCCGAAGCGGTATCCAGAAGGTCGTGGATCGGGCGTTCTACAAGAGCAGGAAGATCTTCAAGGACGAGGTCTTCGCATTTTCGCGAAGGATCCAGTACCTCCTA
>JAQTVX010000306.1 GCA_028706585.1 Candidatus Krumholzibacteriia bacterium
GACCGAGGCGGCGGCCGATACGCTGCTCAAAGAAGGCGCGAGCTCCATCGGCGCGAACTGCTCGCTGCAGAGCGCCGCGATGATCGAGCTCGCCCGGGAGTTCAGGCTCGTCACGGATGCGCGCCTCGTATTCCAGCCGAACGCGGGGCAGCCCGTGATGGAGCACGGCCTGCCCGTTTACAAGCAGCGGCCGCGGGAATTCGCGCAGGACATCGTGAAGATCGTGGCGGCCGGCGCGAACGCCGTCGGCGGGTGCTGCGGCACGACTCCGGATTTCATTCGCGAGGTTCACAATTCACTCATTTCTGGAAAATGACTGAGCCAATCGTTCTGGAAGATTTCAAGGTCTCGATCGACCCCGCCGAGGTCAGGCGCTTTCTCGGCTCGAAGGACCGGAAGAGGCCGGCCCCTGGCGAGCGTTTCGACGACGTGCTGAACGATTCGCTCACGGCGGCGCGCGGGCTCATCGCCCCGAAAGCGATATATGCGCACGCGGCGGGGAGGGAGCCTGCGGGCTCCTCGATCTTCGCGCATCTAGAACGGATGGCCTTCTGCGTCGCGACGATCGGTCCCGCGCTCGAGGCGGAGGTAACGCGCCTCGCCGCCGGCGGCGACCTGCTCCGCGCGGTAGTGCTCGACTCGATCGGCTCGGTCGCCGCGGAGGCCGCGGCGGAGGTCGCCGACGAGACGATCGCCGCCGAGGCGGCGCGGGAGGGGCTCAAGGTCTCGTGCCGCGCGAGCCCCGGCTACGGCGACTGGGACGTGCGGGAGCAGGAGGCCGTTTTCAAGCTGCTTCCCGCCGGGCGCATCGGCGTGCGCCTGAGCGAAACGTTCATGATGATTCCGCGGAAGTCGGTCTCGTTCGCGGTGCACGTCGCCGCAGAGCCCGCGAGGCTCCGCAGCGAGAATTCCTGCGAGAACTGCGCCCGTACCAACTGTGCCTATCGACTCGAATAGAGGGAGGACGGCCTTGGACATGACAACGAATCTCCGCATCACCTGGTTCAGTGAGAGGACTCGAAAGAAGATCGTCGAGGAGGCCAAGAGAATTCTCGACGAGATCGGCGTTTTCGTCGAGAACGACGAGGCGCTCTCGCTCCTGGACGGCGCGGGCGCGCGCATCGAGCGGGACAAGCGCCGCGCGCGCATCCCGGCGAGCCTCGTCGAGCGCGCCGTCGAGTCGGCGCCCTCCAAGATCGCCGTCTACAATAGATACGGCGAGAGCGCCATGGAGCTCGCCGGGGACCGCATCCATTTCAATCCGGGCTCGGCCGCGCTCAGGATCTTCGACGCCGGCTCCGGCCGCGCGCGCGCGGCCGTAACCGCCGACCTCGTGCGATTCGTCGAGCTCACCGACGCGCTCCCTGCTTACGCCGCCCAGAGCACGGGGCTGATTTCGACCGACGTTCCGCAGGAGATTCAGGATAGATACCGGCTCTACCTCGGCCTCCTGCATTCATCCAAGCCCGTCGTGACCGGCACGTTCCGGGTAGACGGCTTCAAAGTCATGCACGAGATGCTCGCCGCGGTCGCCGGGGACGCGGACAGGCTGCGCGAGAAGCCCATGGCGATCTTCGACTGCTGCCCGTCGCCGCCTCTCAAGTGGAGCGACCTCACCGCGCAGGCGCTCATCGACTGCGCGCGCACAGGAATCATCGCCGAGCTCATATCGATGCCGCTGACCGGGGCGACGTCCCCCGTCACTCTCGCGGGCGCCGTCACCCAGCACTGCGCCGAGTGCCTGAGCGGAGTCGTCATTCACCAGCTCGCGACGCCGGGCGCGCCCATCATATACGGCGGATCGCCCGCGTGCTTCGACATGCGCAAGGGCACGGCCCCCATGGGCGCGGTCGAGACGATGATGATCGACGGAGCATACGCGGAGATCGGAAAGCACCTCGGCCTTCCCGTGCAGGCGTACATGGCGCTCAGCGACTCGAAGGTCGTCGATTACCAGGCGGGGATGGAGACCGCGATGGGCGCCGTGATCGCGGCGCTCAGCGGCATCAACAACATCTCGGGCCCCGGCATGCTCGACTTCGAGTCGTGCCAGAGCCTCGAGAAGCTCGTTCTCGACAACGAGGTCTGCAGCATGGCGCTCCGTCTCGCCTCCGGGATCGAGCTTCGCGACGATCCCATCGTGCCCCTCGAGCTCATGCGGGAGGGGATAGAGCGCAAGAGCTTCCTGTCGCTCCCCCACACGCTGAAATGGTTCCGCAAGGAGGCATACTTCCCGGACGAGGTGATCGATCGCAACGCCCTCGACGAGTGGCAGAAGCAGGGGTCGAAGGACGCGGCGCGGCGCTCCTCCGAGCGCGTGGAGAAGATTCTCGCGGCGCACAAGCCGGCGCCTCTCGACGAAGCAGTCGCCGCGCATCTGCGAGGGCTCATCGAGACGGAAGCGAAGAGATTCGGGATGAAGACCCTGCCAGGTACGTCCTGATCATACGCGCTATGAGCGACGTCAATGAATTCTGGAGCATCCCGGCCGCCGAACTGATCGCTCGCCTGCGGACGACGGCCGAGGGGCTCACCGCGACCGTGGCGGCGGAGCGCCTCGCGCAGCACGGCGAAAACGTGCTCAAGAGCCGGCACGAAGCCGGCTCCCTCGCCCTGTTTCTCGCCCAGTTCAAGAGCCCTCTGATAATAATCCTGATATTCGCCGCGGGGCTGGCCTTCTTCTTGGGCGAGACGACCAATGCGGCCATAATCTTCGTCATCGTCCTTCTGAGCGGCTCCCTCGGGTTCTGGCAGGAACGGGGCGCGGCGAGAGCGGTCAAAAAGCTCCTCGCTATCATTCAGATAAAGGTTTCGGTGATGCGCGACGGGAGCGCCGTGTCGATCCCCGCCTCGGCGGTCGTGCCGGGGGACGTCATGCTCCTCGAAGCCGGAGACAGCGTTCCGG
>JAQTVX010000041.1 GCA_028706585.1 Candidatus Krumholzibacteriia bacterium
AGAGGCCCTGGGGCCGAACAGCGAGATCAGGGACATTCGGCTGGGCTGGTCCAGCGTGAATGTGGAGGGGTTGCGGATCAAGGGACCCAGCGGGTGGCCTGCGGCCGATGCGTTGCAGGCGGAGCGTGTGGCTGTTGTCCCCAGCCTGCGCGGCCTATTCTCCCGACAATACCGGGTCCGCTCCATCACTATCGTAAAGCCTTATCTTTCGGCACTTCGGACCAAGGAGGGGAAGTTCCTGGTGCTCCCCGGCCTGCTGACGGGGGCGGTCAGCGGGGGCCAAGCGGACTCCCTCTCGCGCCCGGCCGCTTCCACGATGGTGACCATTGGCCGTATCACTCTCAAAGACGGAGTCGTGGAGCTGTACGATGCGACCGTGGCACAGCCTCCGTTGAAGATCCGGTTGGAGCAGATCAAGGCCACCGTGCGGGACATGTCGGTGCCGGGGCTCAAGGGCAAGAGCCGCTTCGAAATCGCGGGCGTCGTGAAGGGAGTTCATCGGGACGGACAGCTCAAAATGGAGGGATGGGCCGAGGTCGGCACCAAGGACTCCTCGGTGAAGACGGAGCTCCGCTCCGTGGATCTCGTGGTGCTCCAGCCATATCTCATCAAGCCCGACGAGATGGGTCTTCAGAAAGGCACCCTCGACCTCGACATGCAATCGGATGTGAGCAATAATCAGCTGAAAGCGCCCGGCAAAGCCACGATCTCGGACCTGGAATTCGTGCCGGCGGAGGGCAAGTTCGACACCTTCATGGGCCTTCCGCGTCAGGCCGTGTTGGCATTCCTGATGCGCAATGGAAACAAGATCACCGTAAATTTTGTCCTCGAAGGGAACATCAACAACCCCCAGTTCTCCATCAACCAGTCCCTCACCACGCAATTGGCGTTCGCAATGGCGAAGGTCCTCGGGGTCGACCTCGGCGGGATGGTGAAAGACGTGGGAACTCTCGGGCAGAAAGGCGGGGAGGCCGTGGGCCAGGCAGCGAAGAGCACGGGGGGCTGGTTGCACAGGCTTTTCGGGGGCCAGAAGAAGCACTAGGCCGTACGGGCGGAAGCCGCCACACCCATAATCTATTCGTCCATCAGGGCCTCTCTGGCCCTCTTGAGTCGCTTGCTGCGCAGGTCGCTGTTCAGCGTGCGTTTGCGAATGCGATAGGCGAGCGGAGTGACTTCCAGCAGCTCGTCTTCGGCGAGATACTCGATCGCCTCGTCCAGCGACATCGAACGCGGCGTCGTCAGGCGGATCTCGATGTCCTTGACCGATGAGCGCATGTTCGTCAGGTGCTTCTTCTTGCAGACGTTGATCTCGATGTCGCAAGAGCGCGTGTACTCGCCGACCACCATGCCCTCATAAACCTCCACCCCGGCGCCCAGAAACAGGGTGCCGCGATCTTCGGCGTTCTTCAGGCCGAAGTTCGTCGTTATGCCGGGTTCCCAGGCCACGAGCGAGCCGTTGGAGCGAGCGCTCATCGCGCCGGCCATCTCATCATAACCGCTGAACAGTGTGTGTATGACGCCCGCGCCGCGCGTGGCCGTAAGGAACTGGTAGCGGAAGCCGAGCAGCCCGCGCGTCGGGACGATATAGACGAGCCGCACGCGGGAGTCGCCGGTATTATGCATTTCGAGCATTTTGCCTCGCCGTCCTCCGAGCATTTCCACGACCACGCCCACCGTTTCCGGGCTCGTCTCGATGTGGACTTCCTCGTATGGCTCGAGCATGGAGCCGTCCTCCGCCTGGCGCAGAATCACCTCGGGGCGCGAGACCTGAAACTCATAGCCCTCGCGGCGCATGGTCTCGATCAGAATCGCGAGATGCAGCTCGCCGCGCCCGGAGACCAGGAATGTGTCGGCGCTTTCGGTTTCCTCCACTCGCAGGGACACGTTCGTGCGCAGCTCGTCCAACAGCCGCTCGCGGAGCTTGCGTGAAGTGCCCCACGTGCCCTCGCGTCCGGAAAACGGCGACGTGTTGACGCCGAAGGTCATGCGCACTGTCGGCTCTTCCACCTTGATGGTCGGCAGGGCGACGGGATTGAGCGGATCGGCGAGGGTCTCGCCGATGGTGATTCCCTCCAGACCGGCCAGGGCCACTATCTCCCCGGCGCTCGCCTCCTCGACCTCGACCTTGTGCAGGCCTTGATGGACGTACAGGTAACCGGCGCGCTCCGGCAGATTCCGGTTGTCGGTGGTCAGGCGCGCCAGGTCCTGTCCGGCCTTGATCGTGCCCGCGAAGATTCGTCCGACTGCGGTCACACCGCGAAAGTCGTCATATCCCAGGCTCGTTATGAGCATCTGCAGCGGAGCTTCCGGATCGACCTTGGGCCCTGGGATATGACGAAGGATCGTCTGGAACAAAGGTTGAAGGTCCGGGCTCAGCTCGGCTCTGAATCCGGCCTGACCGGTGGTGGCCTGCGCATAGATGACGGGAAAATCCAGCTGTTTGTCGTTCGCGCCGAGCTCCACGAAAAGATCGAACGTATCGTTGAGAACGCGCTCCGGCTCGGCGTCCTTACGGTCCACCTTGTTGATGACCACGATGGCCTTGTGGCCTCGCTCGAGCGCCTTCTTGAGCACGAACCGGGTCTGCGGCATCGGCCCTTCGGCGGCGTCGACCAACAGCAGCACGCCGTCCACCATGTTCATGACCCGCTCCACCTCGCCGCCGAAATCGGCGTGGCCAGGTGTGTCGACGATGTTGATCTTGACGGTCTGTCCCGTGACTGGATCCGGGATCGTAATGGCCGTGTTCTTGGATAGAATGGTGATGCCGCGCTCGCGTTCGAGATCGTTGGAGTCCATTACGCGCTCCATCACCTGCTGGTTCGCCCGGAACGTGTGCGACTGGCGCAGCAGGAAGTCCACGAGCGTCGTCTTGCCGTGATCGACGTGTGCGATGATGGCGATATTGCGAAGATCTGTGCGTTCCTTGAGCATAGTTGCTTTTTCCCGGTGTTAGAAGTCGCTATTCCTGCGGCTTTATGATTACCTTGATCGATTTCTTTCCCTCGGCCACGAGGCGGAAGCCCCGGGCCGTCTCAGCGAGAGGCAAGCGGTGAGTAATCATGTCGTTGACCTCGATGCGGTGGGCGCGCAGGAGCTCGATGGCCTGTTCGGTGTCTACGGGAGGTCCCGCGTAGGTCGCGACGATCGTGATCTGATCGCGCCAGATTTCAGACAGCGGAAGCGTCGTCGTCCTCCCCGGCTCATGCGGCGCGAAGAGCAGCACCGTGCCGCCCCGGTCGACCGATCGCAACGCCTGATCGACGACGCTCGTGCCCCCCGCACTCGTGACGACGAGGTCGAAAAGCCTTCCCTCGTTCAATTCGGCGAGCCTCTGCGGTGTAGCGTCCTTCGCCTTGAGCGCCGCGTCCGCGCCGGAGCGCTTGGCCGTGGAAAGTCTGTGATCGTCTATGTCGGTGGAGACGATCCTGAGCGCGCCGAGCGCGCCCAGCAGCTTGATGAACAGAAGCCCCGAGATCCCGCTCCCGAGGACAAGAACGCTCGAGCCGGGCCTGAAGCGGGCGATGCGCAGGCCGCGCAGCACGCACGCGAGAGGCTCGATGAAGGTTCCCTCGTCGAATGAAATCTCATCGGGGATGACGAACGTACCGCGATCGACGTTGATCGCGGGAACTCGGACGTATTCGCAGAAGCCGCCCGGATCGAAGCTCGTTGTGCGCAGCGTGTCGCAGAGCGAGTACTGTCCCGCGAGACAGTAGCGGCATGAGTTGCACGGGACGTGGTGCGCGACCGTGACGCGGTCCCCCTCCTTGAAGCGCTTCGCCTTCTTCCCGGCCTTGATGACGGTGCCCGCGATCTCGTGCCCCAGCACGAGAGGCGCTTTCTTGAGACGATACCACTCCAGCACGTCGCTGCCGCAGATGCCGCTCGATTCGATACGGACGAGAAGCTCATCCTCGCTCGTCTTTGGAATCGGCCGCTCCTCTATGCGCACGTCTCCATTGTTGTAATAGACCGCCGCGCGCATGGTCTCTTTTTTCGATTTCTGCGGCATGCTGATGCGCTCCAGCGCGAAGGCGCGCTATTTCCTCTTGCCCTTCAATCCTTCGAACAGATCGAGCGCCTTTTTGACCGTGTACTTTTCGTGCACGATGGCGCGAACCGCCTGGATCGCGGCGACGGGATGATCGGACTGCCATATGTTGCGCCCCATGTCGACTCCGACGGCTCCACGGCTGATCGCGTCGTGCGTGAGCTGGAGAACGTCCTTCATGGTGTCGAGCTTGGGGCCGCCGGCGATGACGACCGGCACCGGACAACCGCCCACGACCTTCTCGAAATCCTCGCAGTAGTAGGTCTTTACGAAGTGAGCGCCCAGCTCCGCGGCGATACGGCAGCTGAGCGAGAGAAATCGCGCGTCGCGCTTGCCGAGCTCCTTGCCGACGGCGGTCACCGCGAGGACCGGAATGCCGTATGTTTCGCCTTCGTTCACGAGGTCGGCGAGGTTCATGAGCGTCTGGTGCTCGTATTCCGTTCCGACGAAGATCGAGAGCGCCACGGCCGATACGTTCATCCGGATCGCTTCCTCGAACGTCGTCGTGATTTCCTCGTCCGCCAGCGACGGTCCGATGATGCTCGTTCCGCCTGACACCCTGAGCACGATCGGCGTCTGCGTTTTCGGGTCGACCGACGTCCTGAGGACGCCGCGAGTAGGCATGAGCGCGTCGGCGTAGGAGACGAGCGGCGCTATCGTCTCGCGCGGATCCTCGAGCCTGGACGTGGGTCCGAGGAAGTAGCCGTGGTCGACGGCGAGCATGACGGTGCGCCCGGTCGCGGGCCGAATTATTCGTGCGAGTCTATTTTGAAGTCCCCAATCCATAAGGGCCACCCCCTGGTCGTTCCGGTATTAAACGTAATCGTGGGCGAACAAGAAGTATATGGGCGTCGGGAGCGCTCCGTCAAGGCCGAATTCCCGTCGCGGCGCCGCGCGACGGAGCGTCTCAGGGCTCTATCTCGACGGGACTGCCGCAGGCGGCTGCATCGGCGGGCGGTGCGAAGCGCCCTCTCAGTGCGATTGCATAAACGGCGATGATGAATGCCACCGCTCCGAGGAGAAGGAAGGGCGTGTTGATTCCCCATGCATCCGACATGAACCCGGCTATGAACGTGAACGCGGCGTTTCCGAGGATCTGGACGTTCGCATTGAGGCTGAACGCCGCAGTTCGGTTCTTGGGCTTGGCGACGCTGCCGACGAGGGTGAGGAGCGCCGGGAAGGTGAGAAACAGGGACCATCCGAAGAAGGCCAGCAGCACCGCCATCAGGACTATGTTCGTGGTGAAGGCGATGATGCACGTCGAGACGGCCGTGAGCGCGCATCCGAGGATGATCGCTCCGTAGCGTCCGATCCGCGAGACCACCCTCCCGTACATGAGGGAGGCCGCTATTCCCGCCCCGATCCAGCAGCCGAGCACGGCCCCGGTGAGCGACATCGACGCGTGGAGCTTGTGGTTCAGGAGGCTCGGTCCGTATGCGAGCGTGATGCCCCATGATAGGCCGCTGAGGAGGCCCGGCAGTATCAGAAATCGCTGGTCGTGGAAGGTCTCGCGCCAGGATACAGGCTCCTCCTCCCGCGCGTCGAAATCCCCATCGTCTCCCGTCCCGCGTGAGATAACGAGACCGGCAAGCGCCGCGGCTATGCAAAGCACTCCCCACATGTAGAGCGGATTCGTCCAGCCGAAGCTCTGCGCCAGGTAGCCCGTTCCCAGAAACGCCGCCAGCACTCCGATGTCGCCGAAGGCGCTCTGTATGCCCATCGCTCTGTCGAAGTTCTTGCCCCGGAACGTATGGGTGACCCACGAGATGCCGACGGGATGGTAGATGCTCGATCCTATCCGCACCCCGACGTAGAGGAGAACGAGCATTGAATAGTCCTTCGCGAGCGGCGTGAGCAGCAGGAACAGCCCCACGACGAGATCGTCGAGAACCAGAAGAAGCCGGTAGTGCCGCCCCTTCGCCCAATGCCCGACGAAGAAGTGGAAAAATATCGATACGACGAGCCCGATGAGAATCATCGTGCCGATGTCGGCGTAACGCCTGATGAGGAAGCCCTGAGTGTAGAGAATTGGATAGATGGTCGGCAGCGCAACGACGGAAGCATCGTTGAAGAGGTGGAACACGCAGACGGAGCCCAGTATCTTCTTCTCTTTCGAGTTCATCGTCCGTTCAATATACACCGTCGATGGGAAATATTCCAGCTATGGACTTGACCCTCGTCATGCCGTATCATCGAGGCTTCTCGTTTCGGAGGCCGGCGCGCCGGCCGCTCGGTCCTGTGCCATGTACTCGATCGTGGAGGCGGCTCATGAAAAAGTCTCTTGCTATGGGCGCGGCTCTCATAGCTCTCACGACAATGTCTGTATTGCCGGTGGCCTGTTCCTCTCGGAGGGCGGCGCCTCGGACTTCGTTGCGGATGCAGAAGGACACGATAGGCTACGCGACGAGGGTCGATCAGGTCGAGGCGCTGGTGAGGCTCGTCGACTCGCTCGAGGCGCCCCGATACATCTCGAACGCCGCCGCCTTTCCTACGATGAAGAAGGGATTGATGATCGGGGCGATTTGTCCGCACGACGATTACCTCTATGCGGGGCGCGGCTACGTTCACGTCATGCGCGAGGTCAAGGCGCCACGCGCGATCCTTTTCGGCGTCTCCCACACGGCGCGCCGCCGCGGCATACAGGGCAAGCTCGTGTTCGATGATTTCGCGGCGTGGAAGAGCGCTTACGGGAACTGCCCAGTCTCTCCGATACGGGACGAGATCATAGCGGCGCTCCCTCCGGATCTCGTCCTCGTCGACGACACGATCCATTCCGAGGAGCATTCGCTCGAGGGCTTTCTGCCGGTTTTGATGTATTACGTGCCGAAGGTCGAGATCGTGCCCATTCTCGTAACGCGGATGAGCGACCGCTTCGACGGCGCGGTCGACACGCTCTCGGCCGTCATAGCGAATATCCTCGAGAAAAATCACTGGAAGCTCGGCGAGGACGTCGTGATCCTCATATCCGCCGACTGCGTGCATTACGGCGACGAGGAGTGGGGAGGCCGCAACTACGCGCCATTCGGCGCCGATCAACAGGCATACGATAGGGGAGTCGCACAGGAACGCGACGTGATACAGTCATCCCTCATCGGCGCGCTCTCGGACGAGAGAATCGGCGTGTTTCGCGAGAAGATCGATAATAACGATTTTCAGCAGCCCTACAAGATCACGTGGTGCGGAGTCTATTCCATCCCGTTCGGTCTGAGCGTTCTCGAACGCGTCGCGGAGCGCGCGCGCGGCGGAGCGCCGGAGGGTTTCATGCTCGTCTACGGCACGAGCATCGATCCGCCGAAGCTGCCGCTGGACGGCACGGGACTCGGAGTCACTGCCATCGCTAATCTGCACCATTGGGTTGGCTACACGGCCATCGGATACTGGTGAGAAGGAGGATCGGTTCGATGAATCGGCGTTTTACATCCATGGTGTGCGCGCTTCTCCTCGCGGGGGGCGCTCTGCTCGTGTTGACCGCGTGCGCCGCCGCGCAAACGGATGATGAAGTACGATCGCTCATCGCGAAGGCCGGCGATGCGGCCGGCTATCCGGATGCTGGCGTCGTGTCGGTCTTCGACCGCCTCGACGTCACGGTCGAGGAGAGCGGGCTCGCCCATTACCGCCGCCATACCCTCACGAAAATTCTTACGAACGATGGGGCTCTTCAGCAGGCGGCGCTTCGCTTCGATTACGATCCCGCTTCCAATTTCATCGATGTCGAGAGCATCAGGATTTTCAGGAAAGGCGGGACGGTTGAAACGGTCGATCTCTCGACGATGCGGGATCTTTTCGCTCCGGCGTCGATGATCTACTGGGGCGCGCGCATGAAGCTCCTCGGCCTGCCCAGGCTCGAGGTCGGGGACGCGGTCGAGGTCAGAACCTACAAGAAAGGCTTCGAGATCGCCTACCTCGGAGAGGGAGATCGCGTTTCCGGCGCCGGAGCGGACGGCGCCGCGGCGCAGACCGCCGGGGACGATTCGCGGTACGTTCCGCCGATGCGCGGCGCATTCTACGACGTCGTCTATTTCAGGGATGTCTTCCCCTTCAAGGAAAAGCGCTACGATCTCCACATGCCGAAGGACAAGCCGATCCGGTACGAGGTTTACAACGGCACGCTCTACTCGTCGCAGAGCTACGATGACAAGGCCACCCATTATTCATGGTGGCTCTTCGATATCCCTGCGATCCACGAAGAGCCGCGCATGGCGGAAACGCCCGACGTTGCGACGAAGCTCGTTCTCGCGACGCTCTCTTCGTGGCGTGAGAAATCGCGCTGGTTCGCGGCGATCCACGACACGATCTATCTCGACAACGAGCCCATCAGGAAGCTCGTGAAGGATCTGACCGCCGGGCTCAAGACCGACGTGGAAAAGGTCGCCGCCCTCCAGCACTGGGCGGCTCAGGAGATCCGCTACTCGGGGCTCTCGATGGGAAAGGGTGAAGGCTACACGCATCATCCGGGGAAGATGTCCTACCGGGACCGCTGCGGCGTGTGCAAGGACAAGGCGGGCATGCTGATCACGCTCATGCGCAGCGCGGGATACGACGTGTGGCCGGCGCTCACGATGGCGGGCGCCCGCGTGGAGGAGGTGCCCGCCGACCAGTTCAATCACTCCGTCGTGGCATGGAGGCACAGGGACGGCACATTCACCATGCTCGACCCGACGTGGGTGCCCTATTCCAACGAGCCCTGGAGCTCGGCGGAGGCGGAGCAGAACTACGTGATCGGGACGCCCGAGGGGGAAGATCTCATGGAGACGCCTTACAGTCCTCCGGAGATGCACGTCCTCGAGGTCGTCTCTCGCGGCGCCGTTGATCGCGACGGCAATCTCACTGGAACGCTCCACCTCGAGGGAACGAACTACATGGATCAGCGGATGCGGCGCTGGCTCGGCACGCACAAGCGCGACGACCTGCGCGCCTACGTCGAAGGATGGCTCGCCTCGATCGCGCCGAACGTCGACGTCACACGGCTCGCCATAGGCGATCCGCTGGATTTCAAGAAGCAGTTCGCGCTGGACGTCGAATATCGCGTGCCCGGGTACGCCGTGGCCGGGGGTGGTACACTCGATTTCGCCTCACCGGCCTGGAGGCTCGGATTCGGCAGGGCGCCGCTCCTCAATGCGGTCTCCGTCGTCGATCTCGAAGAGCGCGCCTACCCGCTCTTCATCTGGAACACGCAGGCCTACGAATGCGACGAGGCGATAACGATCCCCCCCGGCTTGAAACCGCGGGAGCTATCGAAAGAGGCCGCGAGAACGCTTGAGTACGCGGCATACTCGATGGCGCGCTCCTGCGACGGCAGGACGATCAGGAACACGGGCAGAGTGCTTGTCAAGCATCGGACGATCCCCGCGGATGAGTATCCCGGATTCCGGAGCGCCATCAAGGAAGCGCAGGATTATGGAACGCAGAGGGTCGTGTTCGAGCGAGAGGGGGGATCGCGATGAGGAACGTATCACGTGTCTTGATCGGCTTTGCGCTGCTCTGCGCGGCGATCCTGCCGGGCGCCGCTTCCGCACGGGCCCAGTCGCCTGCGGCCGTTCCCGCGCTTTCCGGACTGCCCGGCTACAAGGCGGTTCAGGCGCGGTATCCTGAAAGCGACGCCGTCGTCCTTTTCGATTCGCTCGTCGTATCTCTCGACGGCGAGAATCGCGTCGCAAGAAGGCGCCACCGGGCCGTCATGCTTTTCACCGACAATGCGATCAATCGCTACGGCGATCCGAGGATTCTCTTCGACACCGCCACACAAGAGCTCTCGGTGATAGCCGCACGAGTCTATATGCGCGACGGCACGATCGTGGACACCCAGAAGAACGGCATCAATCAAACGACGCCATTCGCTCTCGATCACGCGCCTGGCTATGCCGACTGGCAGGAGACCGTCGTCACGCACGTCGGCATCGAGAAGGGCTGCGTCGCCGAGCTGCACTACGTCATACGGGACAAGGCGTCCGCTCCGTGGCGCTCGGGCGTCGAGATATTCTGCTCAGAGGATCCGGTGCAGGTGCGGGTGCTCGAGATTCGAGGGCCCGGCGCTTCGAATCTGAAGAGCGCTTCAATGAACGGCGCTCCCGCGGCGGAGAAGACCGCGGATGGCATCTGGCGCTGGACCGTCCGCGATATCGCCGGGAGAACTCCTTTCGACGGCGGCGTTTGGGAAGGGGACTATTTCCCTGTCGTTTGCTACAGCGCCTCGGCGAGTTGGGCCGAGGTTTTGCCCGGGCTCGCCGGGCTATTCGCCGGAAAATCGAATGACACGGCGTATTTTGCGCCTATCGCCGACAGGGCGACAAAGGATCTTCGGAGCGACGTTGACAAGGTTCTGGCGATACATCATCTTGCCCTCGATTGCGTCTCGAGTATCCGCGCGCCGTTCGGCCTTTTCGCCGCGGCGCCGAGGGATGCCAGGAGAATATACGAGAGCGGCTACGCAGGCCCGCTCGACCGTGCGGTGCTTCTAGCGGCGATGCTCGAGGCCGCGGGCTTCGATGCGGTGCCCGATCTCGTTTCCGCGGGGAAGTCCTGGCAGGACGTGGCGGCCGCTCCGGAAATCTTCAATGCGATTCTCGTTGCGGTCAAAGTCGGCGACGGCGAGCTTCTTCTCGGTCCGGGGACGTCATACGAGCGCGATCCCGCATTCGGCTTCGCTGGCAGGACGCTCGCGCGTCTCGATGGTCAGTGCGCGATTGTGCACCTTCCGGCGAGAGACGCCGCTGACAGCCGGAGCTCGCTCGATCTCGTTCTCGAGCCGGGTCCGGACGGTGGGCTTGCCGGTTCGGGCGCCGCCGTCCTCACCGGTCTCTTTTCCCCGTACTATTTGCTGAAGGGCACGGGAAGCGAAGCGGAGGATTTCGTCAGGGCCCGCGTCAAAGCCCTTTTCGGCGGCGCGGAGCTCATGAGCTGGAATCCGCAGAAGCTCGGCGAGACGAGGACGGAGATTGCATTCTCATTCACCGTGAAGCTTCCCGATAAGTCGAGCGGCGAGAGGCTCTATCTCGCCATGCCGCGCCCGTTCGAGGCGGGTCTCGCGGGCATCGACCGGGTCCATCCCGAACGATCCATCGTGGCCGACGCAGTGAAGGTGGAACCGTGCACGCTCGAGGTCTCGTGCGCGATCGAGCCGCCGAAAGGTTGGAAGATCGTCGCGCTGCCGCGGCGGTCCGAATGCAGGAATGATGTCGGCTGCGCCGGCGTGAGCGCCTACGCCGCGCCCGAAGGTAGAACGGTCTGCGCGAAGACACTCGTCTTCGCCTGCGATTCCGTCCATCCGGCGGATTACGCAAAGCTGAGGTCGCTGATCTTCGTTTTCGGCGAGGACCGGATTGTGCTGGAGAGGGAATGAGGCGCCGCCTCAGCTCGGATCGAGCTCTATCGTATCGCCGACGTCCGTGGCGCTCTCGTTCAGCGTGTTTGGTGCAAACTCGACGGCGCTGGCCGCGCGGTCCGAGGAATCGGCGATGCAATCGGGCGG
>JAQTVX010000307.1 GCA_028706585.1 Candidatus Krumholzibacteriia bacterium
GTGGCGTACTTCGTCACCCGTACAGCAACCGCTTGATTATGCAGGCGTGAGAGCGGGTTATACGCCTTCATGCGATAAAGCGGATGGAAACATCCCTGGCTGGACGTTCCCGTCGTCGTAAGCCAATACTGTGGATCGTATATCTCGAGCTGATCAAAGCCGCCCAAGGTTCCGGTCCGAGCGTAGAACCTTCCCGTCTTCGTGCATTCGCTCCACAGAGTGAGCGAATCGGGCATTCCCGGAACGCTGTCATTCCATGCGTCGTTCGTCTTGACCATGCAGGGAGACATGACATCGTAGGTCGCCGCTCTTCTAAAGGGCATTTCCTCATCGGACCGGAACATTCCCTTAACCTTGTCGACCACCGTTATGCAGAAGTCCTTGTATGGCATACAGTTGGCTCCACTCGTATCTCCTTCGCAACCAAGCTGCTGCGTAACCATCTCGCACTTGAGGTTCTGAGGCAGTACCACATTCCCCAGGATGGCAGACGTAAGGCCTCCGTACCTTTCGCTCGACAGTCCCTCCGTTAGAATATGCCCCCCCTTTGCGAGAAAGATGGAGAGATAGTTCACGGCAAGATTGGCTCCCGTGCTCAGCTGGCTTTCGGGGGTGAACTGAATAATGTCACGAAGGGCGCCATCCGCCGTGTTGTAGTACGTCCAGATGATATTCTTGTACCGCCCGATGAGTTTGACGCTCGGTGCGGAGTAGCTGTATGATGCACAGTCATAAACGTCCCTGCTCGGATCGAAACCCGCCGCCCGCGCACAATGAGCGAGCCACAAGTCATCATGTTGCTTCTCCGTCGGCATGGCATAAACGACTTGCGTGAAGTCGGTAGATAGAAAATCGTCCACCCAGAGAAGTGTGCGGTCCATCCTGAACGGCACGATGTTGACCTCGACCTGCCCGAGTGTCTCCGTTCCAGAGTTGTCGTAGACCCGAACATAGAGCGTGTGTGTGCCGGAGTACCACGTCGCCTCACACGATTTGTTGAAGGGATTGCAATCGGACTCCCAGTCATCGTCATTCGTCAAATCGGCCACATCCCAACCGTACTGGTAGCACGAGATCAGCCCGCCGTAAGCGTCCGCGGTGGCCGTCCATTTGAACTTGAGCGGCACGCCGGGCGGCAAGTCCTTGGCCAAGGGGTTGAGAATCGCCGTACCCTGAAACTGAAAACCTCCAAGGTAAGGTTCAGTTATCTTAAGCATCGGCGACACCTTTGAGCTTGCCCCCACGTTGAATTGCCGGACGTTCGAGCTCCGGCTGAAGATCGAGGTTACGGCCCCAGCATCGTCTTTCGCCTGAACCGCGAAGATGTACACCGTCGCCAACGCAAGCCCCTCATCGTCTCCAATCATCGTCGATTTCCCGGAGTCTCCATTGGCGCGATAGTATATCCACGGGCTCCAACAAGGAGGATTCTCCTGCTCGTACCGCCACGGGTTCTTGTTCAGATCGTTCGTGATATTGAAATAGGGATAATACCCGTACCCCGGGCTGTCGACGCGGTGGTGCATGTATCGAATCGAATCGGGATCCTGCGTATTATCGGGGGAATCAATCGGATCCACTCCCCTCCACTGAAAGTTGATTACCTTGCCAAGCGTCTGAACGCTGGCCTCCGGGTTCAAGCCGGAAGCCAGGGTAGGTACCGTAATCGTGACCGTTGGCGCGAGAGTCCACGCGGTGAACGATCGGTACACGGCCTTGGAACGCTTCCCCTCGATATCGACGGCGCGGATGAAGAAGGTGTGGGTCATATCGTAGCGCGTGTAGAGCTTGCCGCCGAGTGTCACCTTGCGGAAGGTATCGCTCGTAGACACGTGAAAGGTGCTGTCGTGGACCGTTGTCGATAGCCACCTGTCCAGGCCGGTCGTATCCTGTGGGTTGAAACCGTAGGGATCGCCGTCCACAACAACGAATTCATAGCTCGCCACCTCGCCGTCCGGATCCCAACCGCCCCAGTAAAAATGCACCTGATATCCGGTTGTGTCTCCCTCCACCGGACCGCTCGAAAGCCATACCTCGGGAGCCTTGTTCACCTCCGCCGGCCCGATGAAGGTCTTTTCACAACCCAAGAATAATGCAAAGAGCGCGATCATTGCGAGCGCGGAGCAGATCAGAAACGATTGCCTCATGGCTCCCCGACCTCCTCCCATCCTTGACCAAAGGAGGGAATTTGTTCGTTCTCTACTTGACGAATTTCAAATACAATAGCGTGTTGCGAGTAGCTCTACGGGCGTATCGTTCAAGGTTGTATGTGCCGGTGATCCAGCCACCAGCCGAAGTCGCGTATCCTTCGTCATCGAACTCCGGTCTTATTCCCCGGATGCCTTCTGTAAACGTCTCCGAGTCGCTGATATCGGTTCCAGTTACGGAAATCTGCTGCAATCCCAAGAACATGGGAGGATTTTGGGTAATCGAATCCGCGATATGCTCGTTGAATGCCGTGTTGGACGTTGAATACGGCGCAGAGATCGTGAAGGCGCACGTCTGATCCAGGAAATTGAGCGCTTTATTGAACTGTATCTCGCCCTCATTCGAATAGGTGAGATCCTGAGCCGCCGTGATATTGTACTTCCAGCCTTTGATTCCGGAGCCGGCCGGATCGCGAGAATCGTCATGTCCGCCCGCCTGCAGATTGAACCTGTAAGACTGTGTACGCGTTCCTATAGTCTGGCCGGTCGGGATTGTGATCTTGACAGCATAAGGGCCCATCGTATCGCCGCGGGCCACGTATGCCGAGCTGTTCCACCCGATGATGATCGTATCGTTCATTGCGTAATGGTACGTGCGGAGCGCCTCGGCCGAGGCCTGACGATCCCAAAAACCGGCCCGAACGCTGTCTATGGTCGGT
>JAQTVX010000308.1 GCA_028706585.1 Candidatus Krumholzibacteriia bacterium
CCTGACCAATCGTCACCGGATCCTGAAGGGCCGCCAGCCGAACGATCTCGAGGCTGGCCTCAGTCTGGACCAAGACGTCAGCATGAATCCCGGAGGCGCCGCTCGCGACCATTAGAGCCCTGCCGCTGTTGATCTCCGTGCCTCGCACAGTCGATTCGATCCTGCAAAGGCCGGCGACGGAACCCGTCACGTCCACCCGGTAGCGCAGCGTGTCGATCGCCCCCCCCTCCAACACGAGACCGCCGCGGGAAAGCTCGCTCGGATACACGACCGAAAAATCACCCGAGGTCGAGAAAGCGAGGAACGTGCTCGCCTCATCGACATCGATGGAAATATCCGACTGCCCCCCGTTGGAGATAACGGCATCTATGATCCAATCCTTGGTCTGGAGGGCCGTCACGGTGTCGGCCGAAACCATTATCGCGATGACGGACAGGCTCGCCGGAACCTGCACGAGGTAGCTACCCTTGCCGCCGAACTCGGTCGTGGCGACGAGCTCGGCGCCGCTGTTCATGTCCCTGCCCCACACGGTCGACTCGATGACAATCGTCCCTGTCGTCATCGCATTGGCCGTTTTATCACCGAACTGCACGTTGATGCTCTTGCTTCCTCCGCCATCGATCACGTCGACGTGGGGATTGAAATTGAGCGGAGTCAAGGTGCATTCGCCGGTAACCTCATTCGAGCCCGCATAGAGCCTGACCAGAAGACTGTCCAACCTCACGGCCGCGCCGCCGTTATTGTCGATTCGGAGCGAGGCGAACCAGGCGGCAGCCTGATCCGCCGTTACGCTGTCGGATGGCGTCACCGTCGTGCTGCTGATCGCGAGCTGCGGCGGATTCTGAACCGCAATCAGATCCGATGGCGCGAGCTCGGTCGAGAAGGAAAGGCCGTTTTCCGTTCCTTTCACGCGCACCGCCGGCTGGTAGCTTCCAGTCGCCATCGCGGCCGGAACCGTCACGGAATTGAAATGCAGGGTGTTGGAGCCCGGAGCGATTCCAATGCCGCGAGAGCCGTCCAGCTTCGCTTTGTAGACGCTCGAACCGTCCGTGAAAGTGATCCAGGTCGAGTCGGCAATGCATTCGACGAGCGCGCCTCCCGTATTCTCGATGCCCACGGCGAACGCCACCGCGCTCCGCTTGCTCACCGGGGACGGAGTTATGGAACCCGGAAGATAGGCCAGATTCGCCGGCTCGACCACGCGGACGGAATCGCTCAAAACGAGCGTCTCATCGAATGAACCGCCGTTCTCTGTACCGCCGAGCTGCACCGAAACCGGCCATTTCCCCGCATTCATGGCGAGAGGCACGAGAGCCGCCGGGAATACGATGTTCGTAGCCTTGTTCCCGGGGAGCGCCCCCGCCGAGCCGAGCTCGACGATCACGGAATGAACACCGTCCGTGAATGTTAGACTCGTTCCAGTTCCGTCGAGAATGACAGCCGCCTCACCGTTGTTTCTCAGCGACACGGAGAACGCGTGACTCTGCCCTTTAGACACGGTAGACGGGCTCAGCGAGCTCGCAACGTACTCGATCGCAGCGGCGGACTGCACGACGATCGGCGCCACGTTGGGATACGCGGAAGCATCCTGAACCTGTGAACCGCCGACGGACGCAGTTACGACAGCGTCTATCGTATCGGCGCCGAGCGGCGAATTGGCTAGCACAGCCATGGTCCGCCGGTAATCCCGCTCCGCACCCGCCGGTAGGTTGTCGGGAAGCGGCGGGCTCACTGGGCCGAGCACGTCGAAATAGCAGTGCCTGTAACTCGGAACAATATCGCTCACTGATACGGTGGAACCGCCGCTGTTCCTGACGCGCACGGTGATCTCGAAGGTGCTTCCCCTGCTCACTATCGACGAGGCGGTCGTTACGCGCCTGATCTCGATATTGGAAACGGAAACGCTGTTCGAACCCGCGTCGAACTCGGTTTCATACTGCGAACCGTAGATATCCGTGCCGATGAGCTTGACCCGCGGCGTGTATGTGCCGCCCAGCATGCTCGACGGCACGGTCGACGGCTCGAACACCAGTGTGTCTGTCGAGGATCCTTTCATGAAAACGCCGGCGGCCAGGTGCGCCTCGTACTTATGCGAGGTGCTGTCCGAGAACGAAATCTTGCTCTGTGTGCTCAAGTAGAGCCCGGTTGCCCTGCCGTTTGCGATCGAGCACCTGAACTGGACAAGGCGAGTCGGAATGAGATAGCGCGGCGTGAGGTATCCCGCATACGCGCACGACGGCGCCGGCATGAAGGGAACTGTCGCGGAGCCGCTTGCGCTCCCCGTCACGCTCTGGAACGTGATCGTCGAAACGCCTGACGAGGCGGATGATTTGATGAATACCGAAACCGCGCCGTTCGACTCGGTCTGCCGCTGCACGCCGGAAAGTCCCGAGTCCTTGTCCTCGCTCTGCACGGTGCCGAGACTGGGCGACACGGTCACGAGCGTGCCTTGCGCGACAACGTTGCCGTACGCATCCCTGACCGGCTGCGTCGTGATGGCCGTAATGCTTGTTCCGTTCGCCGTTATCGAGTCGGGAACGATCGAAGCGAATGTGATCGTGCCGCTCGGAACCTCCGGTGATACGGTGATCGTGTCGCTCCAACTCGCCGCTCCGCCTCCGATCGTCTGGGCCCGCAGGAGGAGCTTCTCAGCCTTGTTATCGCGAACCGTAACGGTGGTCCGTCCATTGGACAGCGTAGCGGGATTGATCGAGAAAACAGCGGAGCCGTTGCTTCCCAGGCTAACACGGCTCGTATCGTCTTCGATCGCCTCATTGCCGTTCAGGTCATAGGCAATGATCTCGAGTGAGAAACTCTCGCCGGCCTTCTTCGAGAATCCGTTCGGAAGAACGTCGAAGCGCG
>JAQTVX010000042.1 GCA_028706585.1 Candidatus Krumholzibacteriia bacterium
ATAAGAACGCAGATCACTCTGAACCGGAACAAGCTCGCTATCGTCGTTCAACGCGAAGAGATGGTTCGGGGTTTGCTGGCAAAGCTCGAGATTGACAAGTCACGATACCCGATGAGAGAGATCGAGCTCAATCGGATCGACGAGACTCTCGATGAGCTTCTGAAGGCGTATGACAAAATCGCTGAGCAGCAGATCGAAGCGAAGATAGGGCGCGCGAGCAATCCCGAGTGGACGGTGACGATTCTCAACCCGGCGAGCGCCGCCTACCGGAAGAAGACGCGCGATTATGTGCGCATGGCCCTCGGTCCCGCTTTCAGCCTCATCATCGCGCTCGGGCTAGCGTTCTTCATTGATAATCTCGATCACTCCATCAAGAATATCAACGAAGCCGAGGAGAACCTGGGGCTCTCGGTTCTCGCCAGTTTTCCCGAGACGAACAGGAAATGATGTGGCATGTACGAGGATTTTTACGGTTTCAAGGAGCTGCCATTCAATGTAACGCCCGATCCGCGGTTTCTGTACCGCAGTGCGAGCCATCGCGACGCGCTCGCCTACATTACGTACGGCGTATTTCAGCGGAAGGGATTCATAGCTGTGACGGGGGAGGTCGGCGTCGGAAAAACGACCGTCGTCGGCGCCTTCATCGATCTTTTCCAGCCGTCGCTCGAGGTGGCCTTCGTTTTCTCGACGAAGTTCGTTTTCGAGCAGCTCCTGTACCTCATCTGCAAGGACTTCGGCTTGGAGGTCGAAGGAAAGAACAAGGCGCAGATGCTGCTTGCGCTCAACGCTTTTCTGATAGAGCAGAACGGGAGAAACAGGAATTCGGTTCTCATAATCGATGAGGCCCAGAACCTATCGCCGGATGTGCTCGAAGAGCTGCGGATGCTCTCGAATCTCGAGACGCGCGACCGCAAGCTTCTGCAGATCATGCTCGTTGGGCAGCCCGAGCTCGAGAGCGTGCTGAACATGAACGAGATGCGGCAGCTCAGGCAGAGGATACCGGGGATATGCAGGATATCCATGTTGAGTCGCGAGGATCTGGAGAACTATATCAAGTACCGCCTCGACATTGTGCGGGGCCGGAATGGCGGAGCGAGCTTCACCGCCGATTCCTTCGACGAGATTTATCATTTTTCGGGAGGAATACCCAGACTCATCAACGTGCTGTGTGACAGGATTCTCCTCATCGGCTACGTGGCGAACACGCGCGTCATAGACGGCCACATTGTCCGCGAGGGGATAAGAGATCTCGAATCTCCCTATCCGCGGTCCGCGGACCGGCGAATCCGGCCGTAATTGCTGCACGCGTCGAGCGTGCGGGAGGTTGCCGTGAGCAAGATATACGACGCTCTGCGCAAGGCTGAGAAAGATCGTGGACGCCCGCGCGGCGCGATGCCGAGCGTGACACGGGGAGAGGCGCCGCAGTTCAAAGATGAGTCTCTCATTATAGCGGGCATGGATGAGCGTTTCCGCCGCTCGCTTCTGAATCTGAAGAATTCCATTGATTCCGAGATGAAGGGGAAGGAATCACGCGTTGTGCTCTTCACGAGCGCGGTGGAGGGAGAGGGAAAGACGACGATTGTAGCCTCGCTCGCCAGGGTGCTCGCTGCGGGCGAATCTCAGAAGATACTGCTCGTCGACTGCGCGGTGAAAAATCCCGAGATCCATCGGCTCTTCGGACTCAAGAACGAAAAGGGCATATTGGATTATCTCGCGGGTCGCGCTAAGCTCCAGGAGGTCGTCCAGGGCGTTGATGAGGGAGTGCTCGATCTCGTGACGGCCGGTTCAAGCGTATCGAACGATGCCACCCAGCCGCTCTTCAATTCGGATCGGCTCGAGACGTTCATCAAGGAGGTCGGTGCGGCGTATGATTATGTGCTCATCGATTCCTCGGCGATTCTCGAGTCACCTGAGACCACGATCATCGGTTCTCACGCCGACGGCATCGTGTTGGTGATCTTTATGGAAACAACGAAACGAGAGGTCATTAAGAGGGCCATGGTCATGGCGCAGAAACTCGACGGCAGATTCATCGGAAGCGTTCTCAATCGGAAACGATACTACATACCTGAATTCATTTACAGGCGAGTCTAGAGTCTACTGTGAAGCAATCCCGCGCGTGGTGGCAGGAGCGATCGAGGGGTTTTCTCTCGGAGTCTGCGCGCCTCGTTCAGGACCGTCTCGGCGGCGAGACTGTCGAGGCGGTCTTTGTATGCGGGAGCTTCGCGGCGGGAGATGAGACGATCGTTCTCGAAACGTCGCCGCCGATTCTTCTATCCGACGTCGATCTGGTCGTTGTTGTTGCATCGCTCGAGGATCTGTTCAAGTGGAGGTCCAAGCGCGCCGAGCTTGGGGCCGCCTGCGAGACGCTCATGAGAGATGTCGTGTTCTCGGGGCGGGTCGACGTCGGCGTTATGCTCGCGAAAGACCTGGCCGAGCTTCCAGCCAGACCCGGAGTATGCGATATGCGAAGGCGGGGGATAGTCCTCGGAGGCGACCCCAGAATACTCGAGCTGATTCCAAACTACTCTCCCCATGATATCATGGGCCGCGAGGCGCTTGCCCTGATCGAGAACCGCGTGATGTCCCTTATCGATTCGAAGATCCGGAGGCAGGGTCTGGATACTCTATATTCGTATCCGCGCTTGTATCGGATCGCGCGGGTGTACACTGATATCGGCACCGCGGCGCTTTCGATCGCTGGGGCGTATGTTACGGGATACGGGGAGCGCTGCCGGCTCATTCGGGCAAAGATCTCGGAAGGTGATGGACTGGTTTCGGCGCTTGTCCGCACGGAAATCCGCGGCGCGATGGATCGATGGACCCGATTCAAGCTCGATCCGTCGATCGAGGCTGCGGGATCGTCCGCCGAACCGGAAGCGATGGAGGAGCTATGGGAGAATGCCGCTCGAGACATCGTCTTTTTCTGGAGGCAGGCGGCGACCCATTTGGTCGATCCGCAGCGAGAGCTCTCGAAACCTCTTCCATTGGATGCCCTCATCGGGAGGATGCACACGTATCACAGCTGGCGCAATCACGCGAGGAGTTGGCGGGAATACCTTTCGGGGAGTCCGGCGTCGAGGCGCATGGCTTTTGCATCGACTCTCGGCATGAGACTGTTTTCGACGAGTCCGCTCGATGAAGTCCGAGAGGAGGGCGTGAGACTTCTCGAACACTTGCTTTCTCTCGGATCGGCGACCTCGATCTCCGGAGCGCCAGGCGGATTTCCACATCATGGGGGGGAATGGGGACGGGTCGCGGCGGAGCTCTGCGCCATCTGGAATGAGCTCGAATTCGGACGCGCGAATGGATAGAACACGATGAAGACGAAGATTGTCATACTGATAGATGCACTGGGCTTCGCAATTGCGGAGAGGAACGGTTTTGCGCCCTCATGCCTCCCCGCGAAGGCTCGATTGAGAACGGTGCTCGGTTTCAGCCAGGCGGCGCTCGCGTCGATCTTCACGGGTCTCACGCCGGATCGACATGGACTCTGGATGATGTACTCGTTCGCAGAAAGAGAATCCCCTTTTGCATGGCTATCTTTGATTCCGCGCTCCGTGTCGGAGCGGAGATTGTGGCTGCGCCGCTTGATCCGTTGGAAGCTAGCCGCTGTGGATAGCGTGCGAGGGTACTACAGCCTGTATGACGTTCCGCGCGAGGTATTTCCGTACCTGGATATCCCGGCGAGGGGTGATATCTTCGCCCCGAGAGGCGCCAAGGGAATCCCCACCGTTTTCGACTGGTTCGAAGAGAACCGTGTTCCAAGCCTGGTGTGGGATTACCGGACGGAAGAAGCACTGGCGTTCGATGAGCTGCATGAGGCTGTTCGCGGCGGGAAGGCCGCATTCTATCTCTTGTACACGGCGGCTCTGGATTCCGATCTGCACAGGTATGGAACTGAGGCGCCTCGCATCGGGGAGCATCTCGCCTGGTACCGTGATCGGATCGAGCGGGTGGCCGCCTCGGCTCGTAGCGTCGAGGAGGCGGATATTCTGGTGTTCGGGGATCACGGGATGTGCGATGTGAAGTCTTACGTCGACATCATGCGCGGCGTTGAGGCGCTCGGTCTCGGGATCGGGCGCGATTATGTGCCCTTCTACGATTCCACAATGGCGCGATTCAGGATCAGGTCCTCGCGGGCGCGGAATGCGCTGGGCAAGCTGCTGAGCGAACAGGGCGGGGGCCGCGTCATGAGTCCATCGGAGATGGCGGAGCTCGGCGTGGCTTTTCCCGACGGGCGTTTCGGCGACATTGTCTTTCTCGCGGATCCGGGCGTCGTGATACGCCCGAGCTTCATGGGGAGCGAGCCCATCGCCGGAATGCACGGGTATGATCCAGCCGAGGATAGGATGTACAGCATCATCCTCTCGAATCTGGCTCTTCCGGCGCCGGAGATGTCGATCTGCGATGTGGCCCGCCTGATATGCCCCGGCATCAGGTCCGGCAGCGCGGGGGAGGCGCCATGACAATCGAGAAGGTGGGCCGCGCCATGACTTGGAGCCTCGTCGCCCGTATAGCGGCGTTCGCGGCCGGATTCGCCGCGAACGTTCTGATCGTCCGCTCTCTCGGCGAGCACGACTGGGGCATTCTGAGCGAGATCAAAACGATTCTCCAGTTCGTCCTCGTTCTAATCATGGTGGGGGCTGACACGGCGATTCTCAAGTTTGTCCCCATGCTCAGGGTCGGCGGCGGCGCAAAATCGTTTCTCGGAACGTTTCGATGGGTGATACTGATCCAGACCGGAGTCTGGCTCTGCATTCTTGTCGGGAGCCGCTTCGGTGGGAATTATCTGAATGGTTTTTTTCGGGATCAATCGGACAGGTTGGGCATATACCTCCAGGTAGCGGTCGGTTTCCTCATCTTCGAGATTCTCATGATTCTCGTTACGAACTTCTTCCAGTCGTGGTACGAGACCAAGCGTCTCGCCGCGGTGATGGTTTGCGGGAACGTGGTCTACTTCGGAGCAGTCGCTTTTGCCCTGCAGAGGGGGTTCGGCATCGTTGGCATCCTCGCTGCAAGCGCCGTAACGAATCTTCTGATGGTCGCGGTGCTCGTCCCGCAGGCGAGAGGATTCGTTGGATCGGTTCCGTCATCCGGGGCGGGACCGGGCGTCGGCGAGGTTTTGCGGTTTTCGTTGCCGTTCGTTGTTACGGGGCTGCTCAATCAGATCGTTTGGCGACAATCGGAGGTGCTATTCCTCGGTCATTTCGGCGGTGCGGAGGCCGCTGGGTTTTTCGGACTAGCATACCGCACTCCGCAGCTCCTTCTCGAGTTCGTTCCTATCTCGATATGGCCGATTGTTATGGCGGGGACATCGGAAACCTACGCCAAGGACCCGAGAGATCTTCCGCGCGCCATCAGTCTATACTTCAAGCTGATCTATCTTCTGGTGGTGCCGATCGCTGCGATGGGTTTCGCCTTCGCCAGGCCTCTCGTCCCGCTCATTTATGGCTCCCAAATGATTCCAGCTGCATTACTTACGCAGTTGTTTTTCGTTGTCTTTTCATACTCCTTTCTCTATACTCCGATGAGCATGGCGCTCTATGTAATGGGGAAAAGCTGGGTTAATATGTTGATATTCCTGTCGTTGGCGATCGTCGAGGTCGGCTTGGATCTTGCACTGATTCCGAGATACGGGCTCTGGGGGGCCATGGTGCCAGTATCAGTCGTTCTGATGCTCGCGGTGATCCTGTTCAACTCGGCCGTGAAGAGACTGATGCCGGATGTCAAGATGCCGGTCGGCTTCATCGTCAGATGTTCGGTTGCGGCGTTGCCGACTTGTCTTCTGTCGCTGCTCAGCTCGAGGTGGAGCTCCCCCGTATCCTTATTGGTCCTGATTCCGGCTGGAATCGTGCTTCTCGTAATGGGTTTCCGAGTCATGAGGGTCATCGGGGACGAGGAAAGGGCGTTGATCAGGAAGTTGCCGATACCGGCCAAAGAGCGGATTCTGTCGATTCTGTAACGGAGTGCATTGAATGTATCGCGGCAAGACAATCTCCATCGTCATCCCGTGCTACAACGAGGAAGAGGGGCTGGTTCGGGTCATTCCAAGCCTTCCGAAGTCCGTGGACGAGATCATCGTCGCCGATAACAACTCGACCGACGGGACGGCGGATGTTGCCCGCCGCTTGGGCGCCAAGGTCGTCTTCGAACCGAAAAAGGGATATGGCTCCGCTTACAAGGCGGGGCTTGCCGCCGCGAAGAGCGACATAACGGTCACGATGGACGGGGACGGCACCTACCCGACGGATCAAATAGAGGAATGCGTCGGGTATCTCATAGAGCGAGACCTCGATTTCGTGAGTGCGTCGCGGTTTCCGCTCGCGGATCCGGCGGCGATGAATTTTTCCAACAAAATGGGCAACGCACTTCTGACCTTCGCGACCTTCGCTCTATTCGGGAAAAAGATCGGGGATTCCCAGTCCGGAATGTGGATATTCAGGACCGCCCTCTATGCGGAGCTCGCGCCGAAGAACGACGGCATGCCTTTCAGCGAAGAAATCAAGATCAAGGCGATCCAGAATCCCGGGATCGCGTTCGGTGAATGTCATATCCGGTACCGGCCGCGCATCGGAGAGGTGAAGCTCCAGAAATGGCGCGACGGTATGCGGAATCTCTGGTACCTCGTGAGACTCAGATTCCTGCGATAAGGAGTGTGCGATGTTCAAGAGCTTGTTTCTCATCGTGCTCACGGTGATCATCAACACGATCGGGCAGTTCATGGTGAAAACCGGCGTCAACCGGGTCGGAGCGGTCAACCTGCTCGATTACCATGCGATTTTCAGAGCACTCTCGTCGTTGCTCGTCCTCGGAGGCTTCGTCGTCTACTTCATAAGCGCCATTGTCTGGATCAGCATTCTCTCGAAAACGGAGCTGAGCTGGGCGTTTCCTCTGTTGAGCCTCTCATACGTGATTACGGTGCTCCTTTCGCCTGTCTTTCTTCACGAGAGCTTTTCGGCCCAGCGGCTTCTCGGAACTTTGGTCATTTGTTTCGGCGTGTTTCTCGTGACCAAGACTTATTGAGGCTCGCGAGTCACAACAATGGGAACGGCCGTATTTATCCTCGAAACGATCGTTGTAGCGCTTTCGCTCCTCGTGGGCCTCGGGTACATCGCGGGGCCTGCGATCATGAGAATCGCGCTCTCGTTCTGCGCGCTATTCGTGATTCCGGGGGCATCGCTCGAGCGGCTCGTGTTCGGGGATAGGAGCCCGGCGCTAGAATCGACGTGCCGCGTTTTTGCACTGGGCCTGGTATTCTCGTCCATCGTAGTGTGCCTGGGCTTTATACCGGGCGTCTCGTATCGCGCCGTTTCATCCATTGCGCTGCTTCTGGCCGTCGTGCTCGCATTTGTTTCAAGAACGCGACATGCGTTGCGGATACCGCCGCGTGGCGACGGCAGGCAAGAAGGGATTGAAGTACTCGCCTCGCGCGCATCGAGCATGCGTGTCTGGATCTTGTTCGGCGTTCTTTTCGCTCTATGCTTCATTGTGTTTTCCGGGACGGGGGATCTGGGCTGGAGCAGCGATTCGCTCGATCACGTGAGCTTTGTGAGGAGGAGCCTCGACAGCGGAGTGCTCTTCCCGCACGACTCGTTCTACCGAGAGGGGGACGGGGTCTCGCCGGATCCCAGGAAGGGTCTCTGGCATCCGGTCCTGTCGCTCTGGACGTACCAGTCTCGTGAATCGGCGGATCGCGTCTGGTGTGAAATTCCGGCGTTCATGGCCTTCTTGGCGATATGCGCCTTTGCTTTTTTCGCTCTCGAGCTGTGCGGCTCACTCCGCTTCACGGTGCTCTCGGTAGTGCTTCTTCTCCTGTTCTGCGGCGGGGAAGGATCCGGATGGATCACGAAGCTGGGCTACAGCAAGAACATGGCGCAGATCGTGCTCTGGCTGGATATTGCTTTTCTCCTCAAATACTATCGCACAAGGCAATCGCGGGATCTCTTCATGAGCTTGTTTCTTGCATGTATCGGAACCGCGTTTCATGTCGTTTTTGCGCTGCTCCTTGGAGTGACGATGCTTGGTGTCTTTTTCTATGTGACGTTTCTTCCGGACGGCGCGGTTTGGCGTGGGGCATTCTGGCGAAGCGTCCTGGCGCAGTTCGCAGGCGTCGCACCACCCATGCTCGCGCGCGCCGGCGGGTTTGCATCTCCAGCTACGGAGATTCATACACATATGCAGGGAATGGTCGTATTCGGCCGCAGGCTGGCGGTCGTGGATCCGGCGGAGCTCGCGGCGAAATACGGCCTGGTCTTCTTCTTCGCGATGATCATGGCGCCGTTTTTCCTTGCCGTGACACGACGCGGGAATAGAAGAAGTCTTGTATTCATTCTATATGTGGTGCCGGTGATTCTTGTGCTCGATCCGCTCATTGCGGCTTTCATGGAGCGACGCATCGGGTACTTGCACTACCGTATCCTCGACGCGGCGCCGCTTTTCGTGTTTCTCGCGCTTGTCATCGGGGGGCTCTGCGAGATGATTGTCTTTGCTCGTGCGGGAGGCGCAAGCGGAGCCGGGGAGCGGCTGTCCCTAATCTCGGTTCGAGGAATGGCGAGTCGGGCCTTTGCCGTGCTCGGCATTGCGATCTTTGTTCTATATCCGTTCCGCTCGATTGTGCCTCAATTGAAAGAGACGGCTCGCAATCTCTCCGAGAAGCGTAGAGGAAAGCCTCCGGAGTATGCGGCGCTTTTCAAGGCGCTCGGGGAACGCATCCCGAGGCATTCCGTCATCGTGTCCGATCCATTGACGAGCTATCTTGTCTCGGCCTATACGGACCACTTTGTGGCGGTCATTCTAGACCAGCACTGTTCGCCGTTCGACACCAGCGCGGTTGATCGGCTGCGCGAGGCGCGAAATCTGCTGAGCCCCGCCCGCGCTCTGGAGGCCAGCGCGCCATGGCTTATGCGGGAGCATGCGGATTATGTGCTTCTCAATATGGATCTGCCGGCGGGCGCCGATTTCTTCAACTCCGTTTTACCCGAGGCAGCGGGGAAGGCGTATGAGAAGTTGCTCGCGTGCCCATCCATGCTGAGTGAAGAGCTTGCGATCGGCGGCTTTCACCTGTTCAGTGTGCGAAACAATATGATCGATTCTTCGCGGGTCAGTTCCTGTGTCGAAACGCTGGCAACATCGCTCCCTTGCGTGGGATATGGGGGGCGTGAAGAACGGTCCGGCGAGTGGGGCGGGGATGCCTCGATAGCAGGCTCTGGGACGGACGTCGGATGCGGTATTGAGCTCATGACGGTTACGATAGACAACTCAATGGTCCAGCCCGGCGATACCCTCATGGGGCATTTTTGCTGGAGGGCTGGTCGGGAAGTGCCGTTCGGGTTTCCAGTCGAAGCGGTTATCCGCCTCGACGGCCAATTCCCGGAGGGAAAGCTGTACCGCGAGTGGTATGGCAAGCAATACCGAAGATTCATCGAGCGGCGAAATGGATGCTTCTACCGGCTCACATGGCGATTGAGGCTCATGAGCGGTTTATCTTATCCGGATATGTGGGCCGTCGGCGACGCCGTGAGGCAGGATTTCTCACTGCCGCTCGATCGTTCGATTGCGCCCGGGGGATATGAGGTGCGTATTAAGGTGATCAGGATCCCCTATCTGCCGGTTCGGCTGCCGTCGGATTATCTTCGCAACGATGACTCGCTTCAGGGTGTGCCGGTCGGTATGATCTACGTGCAGGGAGGTGGGGGCGGACCGGCTCTCGAGGGTGCTTCCGGTCGGAAGCGGAGTGATCGAAGGTGATGTCCATGGCGGCGGAGAGAAGGAACCCGGCGCGCATTGTCTATTTTTCGGACGCACCATGGGCCGGCGGGGCCGAGAAATATCTCTATCTCCTCGCGACGAATCTGGAGAGAGATGTTTTCGAACCGGCGGCGATAGTAAACCGGAACAGACGGCTTGATGGATTCGCGGCTTCGCTCCGGAGCGCCGACGTTCCCGTGCACGAAGTCTCCATGAACCTGCCTTACTCGGGGTCGGGGGTTTTCGAGTTCATAAACCTTCTTCGCCGCTTGCGTCCGTCGATTCTTCACTGCAATCTGCCCGGGCCATGGGGCTCGCAGTACAGCCTCGTTGCGCCGCTCGCGAGACTGGCCGGGGTGCCGCACGTCGTTACGACGGAGCACCTTCCCATGGTGCGACCGTTCTGGCAGGGGAAACTCCTCAGGAGATTGGGGGGGCTTTGGATCGAGCGTGTTATAACGGTGAGCGATGATAACGTGGGATACCTGACTTCACTGTACGGCGTGAGCCGCAAGAAGATCAGGGTCGTGCGAATCGGGATTCCGGATGCGGTCCGGGATGCCGATGCCTGGATACGGCGGAAATGCGGGATAGCGAGGGACGATTTTCTCTGCATCATGGTCGGGAGCCTCGAAGAGCGAAAGGGACACGCCTTCGCATTCCAGGCCATGGCATCTCTCGGTGGAAACGTCAAGCTCCTCGTCGCGGGGAGCGGGGAGTGTGAGCATGATTATCGTCAGATGGCCGCTGCGCTCGGTATCGAGGGGCGGGTTCATTTCCTCGGATACCGAACCGATGTTGAGACGATTCTGAAGGAGTGCGACGCGCTTCTCTGCCCGTCGACGGTGGAAGCTACACCCTATTGCATCATCGAAGCCATGGCGGCCGGCATTCCGGTGATCGCGAGCAGAGTGCATGGAATACCCGAGATCGTGGTTGACGGCACGACTGGGATCCTCATTGATCCCGCGCGGTCCGAAGAGCTTGTAGCCGCCATCGAAGCTCTGGCGAGAAATCGCGAGATCGGCTCTCGCATGGGGGAATCGGGGAGGAGGCGTTGGGAGGAAGCATTCCGCATCGAGAGATGCATCGGGGAGACGGAAGCCGTTTACCGGGAGCTTCTGGCGATTTCTTGAAAGAGCCGGATGTAGTCGTCCCCGCGATCCCTGATATCATGCTCTTTCCTCACGTAGTGCGCCGCCCTTGCAGACATCTGCGATAACAGGGACGGATTCGTATGTGTTCTGCGGATTGCCTCGACGAGACCTTCGAAGCCTCCCGCTACGATGCCGATGCCGTTCTTAGTGAGGGTTCCATCGGGGTCGATCTCCAAAGTGATGACGGGGACTCCATAGACCCACGCGTGGAGGTACGTGTTGGGGAATCCCTCCAGAGATGACGTATTGATCAGAGCGCTTGCGCGCCTGTAGTAAGCCTCTATTCTCCCGGGCGGTACGAACGGAATATGCTCGACGTTCGGCAGTTTCTTGAGATCCTCGGTGATTTCCGACGCATAGCGCTCGTCG
>JAQTVX010000043.1 GCA_028706585.1 Candidatus Krumholzibacteriia bacterium
AGAATCGCACGGGGGCCCCTCAAGGCGGACGAAGCCGTCGATATCGCCATCCACGTCGCGCAGGGCCTGCAGGCGGCGCACGAGAAGGGCGTTGTCCATCGGGACATCAAGAGCGCCAACATCATGCTGACCGTCTCCGGTCAGGTCAAGATAATGGACTTCGGTCTCGCCAAGCTCGCCGGGCGCTCGATGCTGACGAGGGCCGGCACGATGATGGGCACCGCCGCGTACATGTCTCCCGAGCAGGCGCGCGGAGAGGAGGCCGATCTTCGTGCGGATATCTGGTCCACGGGAGTCGTTCTATACGAGATGCTGGCGGGGCGGCTTCCTTTCGCGGGCGAGTACGAGCAGGCGATCCTGTTCCAGATCATGAACGCGGAGAGCGAGCCGCTCACCTCGGTGCGAAGCGGCGTTCCGATGGAGCTGGAGCGTATCGTGACGAAGTGCCTCGAGAAGAATCCGGCCGAGCGATATCAGAGCGCGGCGGAGCTCCTTGCCGATCTCAGGCACCTCCGGAGGACGGCGGAAGCCGACGGTTCCCTCGCGAGGCCGGCGATACCCGCGAGGCCCGGCCACGCAGCCCGGGCGCGGCGGTGGTACTGGACGATCCCCGCTATCCTGCTCGTCGCGGTCGCCGTCGCGTTCATGGTGCAGCGACCCGCGAAAAAGGCGGCGGGGCCGGACGAAAAATCGATCGCCGTCCTGCCATTCCAGAACATGAGCGACAGCAAGGACGACGAATACTTCAGCGACGGCATCACGGAGGACATCATCACGCAGCTTTCGAAGATCGCCGATCTGAACGTGATCTCGCGGCAGTCGACCATGCAGTACAAAAACAGCGGCAAGAGCCTCCGCGACATCGCAAGAGAGCTCCACGTCGCCGCCGTGCTCGAGGGAAGCGTCCGGCGCGCGGGGAATCAGGTGCGCATCGTCGCGCAGCTCATCGACGCTCGCAGCGACCGTCACATCTGGGCCGAGACGTACGACAAGGAGATGACCGAGATATTCGCCATCCAGAGCGACGTCGCGCAGAAGATCGCGGATGCCCTGCAGGCGACGCTCCTGCCTGCCGAGAAGGCGCAGATCGAGAAGCTGCCCACGAAGGATCTCACGGCGTACGACTATTATCTCAAGGGCCGGCAATACTACTACCGCTATACGAGCCAGAGCAACGAGACGGCGATCGAGCTGTTCAGAAAGGCGCTCGAGCTCGACCCCGACTACGCGCTCGCGATAGCGGGCCTGGCCGACGCCTACGCCCAACGCGTGGACAAGTACGGATACTGGTCGGTCTGGGCGGATTCGGCGATCGCGATCAGCAAGTTCGCCATCGCCAAAGACCCGAAGCTCGCGGACGGCTACAAGGCGCTCGGGCTCGCGTATGAGCTCAAGGGCAGGCTCAAGCAGAGCCGCGAGGCGTACAGAAAGGCTCTGGAGCTCAATCCAAGATGCGCTGCCGCCCTGGGGAACCTGGGCCTGATAGACTGCCAAACCGGAAATTTCGAAGAGGCATGCAGCCTCGCGCATGAGTCCATTCGCATCGACCCCATGATCGCATACTACCGCCTGACCGTTGCGTATCTCTATCTCGGGATCAAAGACTACGCGAAGGCGAAGGAGTACTGTACGGAGGCAATCGAGCTTCAGCCCGATCTGGCGACTTCCTATCAGGGGCTCGCCATGGTATTTCTCTCTCAGGGAGATTATCCTGGCGCGGTCGAGCAGATCGAAAAGGCTCTAACTCTCGATCCGCACGATTATTCGAGCCTCGATGTGGCTGGAGAAATCCAGCTCCATACGGGCGACTACGGCGAGGCGGCACGGCACTTCGCGGCTGCGATGGCCATGGATTCGCTCGGACGCTGCGCTCTGACCGGCGCTTGCCCCGCGGCGGGCATGGCCTACGCTTTGCTGAAAACGGGGCAGGAGGCACGGGCTCGAAGCCTCGCCGACAGGATCATCGATCTCGACAAGAGAGAAATCGCAGAAGGTAACGAGTGGCCTACGGTTCCCTATGAAATCTCGCGGATGTACGCGATGCTGGGCCGCGACGACGAGGCGTTTTCCTGGCTGAAGAAGGCGATCGAGGCCGGTTCGATTTATGCGGAGTTCCAGCTGCAGGATCCCTTCTATGAAACCCTGCGAGAGGACGCTCGATTCAAGCAGCTGGCGGCGCAGATAAAAGCCATGCTCGACGATCAGCGCCGGCGCGTGCTGGCGCTGGAAAGCAAGGAACGCTGAGCCCGCTGCCGCCGCCTCCTCCCCCACACATGCCCTCCCGCGCGGCGAGCCCCGGCGGGGGCGCGATCGAGAGCCGAGTTCCCCGGTCCCTCGAAGGCGCCCCGCCGCAGACTTCAGGATCTCCTGAAAATGCCCGACGCTCTCACGCTCTCCACGACGCCGCCGAGAAACATCGCTGCCAGGAGCGCGTGCGGCCAGACTCGCGCGTGATCCGAGGCGGCCCCGAAGGCGCGCACGGCGAAATAAACCGTCGCCGCTGCATAGATCACCGGCATGAAGCGCCGCGAGTTCAGCTCCTTCACGACGCGCGTCCGGCTCAGGGCGAGTCCCGCGAGCACGAGGGCTATCACGATAATCGTGGTCGTCATGTCAACCTCCCGTCAGGGACATATAACGTCCGCGACCCCGCCGTCGCAGGCGCCGCAAAACACTCCGTAGGAGCAGATCGAGTAGAAAAGCACATTGGCCCCCGACTTGGCGGCGCACAAACCCATGCCGAGCACAAGCTGCGTCATCTTGCACACTAGCTTGCCCTTGGCCGGGGCCTCGTCCGCGAGCCGCCCCTGCTCTGCCAGTCCGACGGCCAGCGTCTTCGATAGATGCTCCCAGCTCGAGGCAATGCTTTCGAGATCGCACACCTCGCACTCCGGCGCACTCCGGGCCTCGGCTTCGCTCAGGGCCGGGAATCTGTCGTATAGCGACTCGATGAGTTCGTCGATTCGATTCGCGACCGCCTGCGCATCGGCCTCGGTGAAACCGAGGAGACCGTTCGAGAGGCTCGCGTTCAGAGCCGTCGCGCGTATCTCGTCGGCCGTCACGTTTCTCGCGATCGCGAGCGCCGCCATGTCGTCCCTGATCGCAATCAGCGCCTGGATCTCCGGGGCGCCCTCCAGATCCCTCTCGAGCTTTTCGGGATCGTACGCGACTTCGGCGCCCCTTTCCGCCGTCAACGACGCTTTGTCCGCGCCGCACGAGCACACAAGAGCGGAAACGAACACCGCGAGCATCGTGATGAAGATTCCTTTTCCGAACATCATCGCCATCCCCTTTCTCCGGCGGCGGACCCGCTCAGGCCCCGTCGCCATCTATCAACCCTTCAAGCCAGTCGTCACATTCATCGTTCGTCCGTCGACCTTCGCGTCCGCCCCCACCGATACGCACATCACCTCCGGGCGCATGTCCGGTTACAAGAACGGTTCCAACGGAAAGAGCCGGCGACATATATCCTCCGGCGGCTGCCCGGCCGCCGTGGCGGACAATTTATAATACATTGCAACGGCTTATATTAAGGCTCGCAGCGCGGTATCTGCGCGTATGGCGCGAATTCTTTACGCGTTAACTATATTTGACGGCTCAAATTCCCCTGCGCCGTTCAAGGCGTTCCCGCAATCGTGAATTGCATTGACAGCTAATCTTGATGCCAGGCATATTGTATTCAGATCGAGCGGAGTACCACCTTCAGCGTCGCACCGAACCAAATAACCTCTCGGGAATCTCGCACCGATTGATGATGCGCATGGAAACGGTTTCGTCATCGAGGAGGTGAGCATGAGAGAGACGCTGCTTCGTCCCTACACCATTCATCCCCCGATGCGCTAGCGAGAGCGTAAGCGTCGAATCCAGACGTTCGAGACAGACTGCTGCACAGAATGAGGAAAGGAGTTCGCCATGAAACGAATGACCTTGGTTATATGCGTTCTCGCGGCGGTGTTGGGCGTTTATTTCGTTGGCTGCCGCTTCGAGGATCCGACGAGTTCGCAGGCTCCGCCGGCGGTTTCACAAGGTGCGCCGAGCCGCGCGCTTCTGGGGGACGCCCAGTTCAGCGCGGTGCTCGTCCCGAGCAGCGACGTATCGAATACGGGATGGGTGCCGTATCCGGAAGACCCGTGGTCTCTTTGGGACAAGATCGACGAGGGTGTCGGCAATTCCTATAGCGATATTATATACACGGAATTCACGGATAAGTCGGCCCGGTTCGGATTCACCAACGTCACGGGATACAGCGCCATTGACGTCAGCACATTGACATTCGTCATCCATCTCGATCCCGCGCAGGCAGAGGCGCTGGAAATCTACTTCGACTTCTATTATTACATCGACGGAAACGAAGAAGGATACGCGAGGTATCAGTGCGGCGACATGTCCGGGAATTCCTGCCTCGGCGACACGACGTGGGTCGTCGCCTTCGACGATGTCTGCTACGATCTCGCCGATATAAACAGTCTCGAGGCCAGGATCGTCTCCGGCGGCGTGTGGTGGGACGCCGGAAATTCCTCCATCGAAGTCCATGCCATAGACGCGCACGCGGATTTCGACGCCGTCTGCACGCCCGAGATCTCCGAGCTCGCGTCGAGCCGCAACGTGAACACGGTGTCCGTGACCTGGGCAACGGAATGCGCGGCGACGTCGAAGGTCATCTGGGGCTACAGCTCGGGCTCTCTCACGAACACGGCCACGGGGTCGAGCGGCACGGATCACACTGTGAGCTTCGCCGTGGGCAGCACCGAGGGCTGCGTCTACTACAAGGCCATCTCGGCCGGATTGACCTGCTCGGCGCCGGCCGATACGAGCTCGCAGCAGACCGATGTCAAGGACGTCGTCATTTCCAACGTCGTGAGATCCTTCGACCCGTCGGCGTGCACCATCACGGTGACTTGGACAACCAACGTTAAATCATCCTCGAAGATTTACTGGGGCTACAGCTGCGCGAGCCTGGCCAATACCGCGACCGGCGCCGGCAACACGACATCGCACTCGGTCACCATCGACGCAACCGGCATCTCTCGGACGAAGGTGGCCATCGTCGCCGAGTCGGACTCGGGGTGCGACGTCGCCCAGAGCGCGTGCGCAACGGTGTATCGAAACTACTGCATAGGCCAGTGATAGGCCGGGCGCTGCCGTCGGGATAGCGCCCGCGGCGGACCCGTTGGTCGTGCAGGGCAGAAGCAGAAGCCCCGTGCCGGCTCGCAGGACGGCACGGGGCTTCTGTGTCATGAGGCATCGCTGCGCGGGGGCTCAAGCGCCCGAATTTCGGCCGCGGATACGAGGGCCGAGGCGGCCGGTCAAGCACCGGCGGCCCGCATCAAGCAGGCGGCGATCTCTGTCACGCCCTCGTCCACCTCCGCGGAGAGCCCCTCTCCCAATTTCAGGCTGAGGGGTTGAACGCCTATAAGCAGCGCTTCGCCCCGCCACTTTTCCTTGAGGTAGCGAATGAGAAAATGCAGCGACAGCCTATGCGTGCTGCTCGCCGAGTGCATGAGATCCTCGAACGGAATGAGGCGCCACTCCCCCGGCGCGCCGCCGAATTCGACCGCGTCCACGAAGACCACGGCGTCGAGCTTCTGCTTCTCGACCCAGCCGCCGTAGTTCTCGGGCACCTCCGAGGCGTCCACAAGCGGAAAGCTCGCCCCGCGCGCCGCGAGCATCGCCGCGAGCGCCGGCCCGGCACCGTCGTCGCCCTTGAGAGCGTTCCCCACGCCCACGACGCCGAAGCGCTTGCCCTCGAGACGCGCCGCTATTGTCTTCGCATCGTCCATCGCATTATCCAAGAAAAAGGCCCCTGTGCGGGGCCCCCCACCGTCGGAATATGAGAGAACGAATCCTCACGTGTCTCCCCACTCGTCGGAGAGTATGTACGCCGCGCGGCAGTTCGGACAGAGCGCGCGCAGGAAATCGCCGCGCTCGAAGGGCCGCTCCGCCGTGCGAGCAACGCCGTCCTTCGAGAGACTCAGCGCCCTGTGCCGCGCCACCATGAACGTCTGGTTCGCATAGGCGAGCTCGCCGAGCTTGTCCGCGCACCACCGCATGTGGTCGACCGTCGTGATCGGCTCGCCGCAGTGCTCGCACATGACGAGCTCTTTGTCGTGGGTGTCGATGAAGTCCGCCGGGTCCGTCGTCGACTTGTCGAAATCCTTGTCGAGGATGATGCCCTTCTTGGTGATGCAGTATTCGAAGCACTGGCTGCACATGATGCAGCTTCCCCAGTTGCGCTCGATGCGGCGGACCATCCGCTTCTTGTCCTCGCGGTACTCGTCGACGATCGTGATGGCGCCCGCCGGGCAGACCTGGCCGCACGCGCCGCAGCCGACGCAGTCGTCCGGCACGTAGGTCGGCACGCCGCGGAAATGCTCCGGCACCGTCGCCGGCGCCTTGGGGAACTTCGACGTGTAGGGCCCCTTGATCAGGGCCTCTATCGCGAACTTGAGCTCTCTCAGTTTCGGCTTGCGCATGCTTCTTCAATCTCCCGTTGCGGCAATCAAGCCTTGTCTTCCTTGCCCTCGCGGTCCTCGGCGTACTTGTCGATATAGCTGCCTTCCCAGAGGCGGATGCCCGACCTGTGGGCGGCGCGCGATATGGCATGGGCCGCTGTCGGCGACGTGATCAGGATGAACCATATGCACAGCAGCGCCTTGATCGTGATCGGCCCGAAGCCAGTGAAGAAAAACACGCTGAGCAGTATCATCGCCGTGCCCAGCGTGGCGCACTTGGTCGCGGCCTGCAGACGGTTGTAGACGTCCGGCAGCCGCACGAGCCCGATGCACCCGAAGAGATCGAAGGCGACGCCGACGGAGAGGAGGACGTATCCGACGAACTCATTCATCGAAGCCCCTCCCCTCGAGATACTTGGCGAGCGCCAGGGTGCCGATGAAATTGAGGAGCGCCCACGAGATGCCGATGTTCATGTAGAGATCCTTCTTCATCATGATCGAGAATATGGCGCAGAAGCCGACCATGAGAATTCCCATGATATCGATGGCCACGGTCCGGTCGGGCGCCGTCGGACCCTTCCCTACCCGGTAGAGGCACATGAACATGCAGAGAATGAGAAGCGCGATGAATACGTTCACTCGAATATCCTTTCCAGATATTTCTCGAAGCCCGCGACTATCATCTCCGTATCCTTCTGAATATCCGGCGAAACCACGTTTATCCAGTGAATGTACAGATGATCGCCGACCAGGTCGACGCTCATCGTGCCCGGCGTCAGCGTGATGGAGTTGGCGAGGAACGTCCGGCCCATGTCGCTCTTGAGCTTCGTGCGCACCTTGACGATGCCGGGCTTAATGGGAAGATAGATATTGAGCACGCGGTAGGCGACGTCGAAATTCGCCCTGATCATGGCCCAGATGAATACCCAGAAGTAGCAGAAGAGCCAGAAGAAGCGGCGCGGGTAGAATGCCTTGACCCCCTCGTACGGGAAGATATCGCCGAGGAGAAGCTCCGCCAGAAGCGATATGACGACGCCGGCGAGCAGCTCCTGCAGGGTGAACGACCACGTCAGGAGGATCCAGACCGCGTAAATGATGAAAAAATGTATGATGCGCTTCATCTATCACCCGCCGATTATGAATCCCATGTACGAAACCTTGTCGAGCAGGGCCGCGCGCGCCGCCTGGAGCGCGCCCTGATCCAGGTACGGGTACGCGAGCCCGAGCGCGATGCACAGAATCGCGAGCACCACGAGCGGCAGCGTCATCGCGAACGGCGCTTCCTGGATGTTGGCGAATCTCGCGGGGAGCTGCCCGAAGATCACGAAGCGCTGCAGCTTGATGAACGACAGCAGCGTCATGAACGCGACGAAAACGGCGATGGCGCCGTACACGTAGTAGCCCGCCTGGATGAACGCGACGATGATGATCAGCTTGCTCCAGAATCCGTTGAAGGGCGGCACGCCGGATATCGATAGCGAGGCGATCGAGCAGGCCGTGCTCGTCACGGGCATCTTCCGGATCAGCCCGCCCATCTCGTAGCGGTTCCTGGTTCCCGTGCGGAACTCGAAGGCGCCCGCGCAGAGGAAGAGGAGCGACTTGAACACCGCGTGGTTCACGAGGTGGTAGAGCCCGCCGAAGAGACCCATCGCGGCTATGACCGGCGGCACGTTCGGATTCAGCCCGAGCCCCAGCCCTATCGTGACGTAGCCCATCTGGCTTATCGAATGGTACGCGAGCATGCGCTTGAAATCGGACTGGCCGACGGCCAGGAATACCCCCACGAGCATCGAAAGGGCTCCGAGGAACATGAGAATGCTCGACACCATCGCGTTCGGCCCGACCACGTCGAACATGACGCGCGCGATCGCGTACACGCCGATAGCCTTGATGAGAACGCCCGACAGCATCGCCGAGATCGGCGCCGGGGCGCTCGGATGCGCGTCGGGCAGCCACGCGTGGAACGGGACCATCGACGCCTTGAGGCCGAAGCCCATGATGAACAGCGCGATGACGAACGCCACGGCCTTGTTGATGCCGAGCACCTCGAGCTGCCGCGCGAGGTCGGGCATGTTCAGGGTGCCCGTCATCGAGTACAGGAACGCAATGCCGAAGAGAATCGCCGTGCTCGCGACCTCGCCGAGGATCAGGTACTTGAAAGACGCCTCGAGCTCCTCGTGCTCGCACCCGAATCCGACCAGCGCGTAGGAAGCCAGCGATGCGACCTCGAGGAACACGAACACGTTGAAGAGATCGCCCGTTATGACGACGCCGTTCATTCCGGCGAGCATGAGGAGGAACAGCGAGAAGTACTTCGGCTTGGCCGTGTACATCGTCATGTACTTGATCGAGTATATGATCGAGAGAAGCGCGATCGCGTTGATGATGACGAGCATGAGGGCGCTCAGCCCGTCGGAGATCAGGAGAATGCCCCACGGCGCCGGAAATCCTCCGATCCGGTACGCGAAAGGCGCCTCGAAGATCGTCAGCACCGCCATAACGGCGAGCGCCGCGGTCACGAGGAAGGCGATGTAGTCGGCCGCCTTCTTGTTGATCTTCGTCACGAGAAGGTTGAAGAAGGCCGCCGCCAGCGGGAGCGCGGTGAAGAGCGGATATATCGTCTGCATGGTCACTGCGTCTCGTTCCTCTCTACCCTTTGAGCCTGTTGATTTCACTCATGTCGAACGTCTTGTACTTCTCGTACAGCCGCAGGCAGATCGCCGTCATCATCGATAGCACCCCGAGGCCGATCACGATGGAGGTCAGCACCAGCGCCTGCGGCAGCGGATCGACTCCGCGTTCGGTGAGCTCCTGCATCGTCATGTTCTTGAACATGATCGGGGCGATGCCATTGGCGCGATAACCGATGAGAATGATGAACAGGTTGATCGCGTAATCGGTGATCGTGAGCCCGATGATCTTCTTGATGATGTTCTTCTTGGCGATGAGGCAGTACACCCCCATCACGAAGAGCACGAGTGTCAGAAAATAGAGGATCATCGCCTTGAGCTCCCTTTCCTATTCTTCCTCTTCCGCCTCGTCGACGAGCTTCGACACGAACCGTCCGAATATCGACAGCGCGAGGAATATCGCAAACAGCGACGAGGTCACCTTGAGCCCGATGAGGATGTTGTACAGGGGGATCACGCCGGCGCTCACCAGGTTGAACGGCGTGCCGTGCGGCGGGAAATTCAGGAAGAAAGCGCCGAACGCAAATCCTATCATCGCCACGGTGACGAAGAGCAGCGCGCACGTGTTGTCGATTATCGAGGCCGCCATGTCGCTCATCTTCCGGAGCGCGAGCTCCTTGCCGAAGGCGAGCGTCAGAATGACGTAGCCGCAGGCGAGAATCGTGCCGCCCGCGAAGCCTCCGCCCGGCGTAAGGTGCCCGTAGATGATGATGTACCACCCGAACATGAAGATGATGCCTATGGCGAAACGGACTACCGTCTTGACGATCGGTGTCATCCCCGTCGGCTGCTGGCTGCTCGCTAGATCCGGCTTCGTCGCCATTCGTTACTCCCTGATATCCCCATTGTGTTCACGAATCTCTTCTTCCGAAAGGATGCCGACCTTCTCGACGTCCGCTTCCGTTCTACGCTTGCGCCCGCGCCGCCGCAGGATCACGAACGCCCCCAGAATCGAGACGAAGATCACCGTCGCCTCGCCGAGCGTATCGTATGCTCTGAAATCGAGGACGACGCTCGCCACGATGTTCGCCGCCCCGGTCTTCTGAAGCCCCGTCTCCAGGTACTGCTGCGAGACCCTCATGAGCGGATGTCCGAAACGGGGTAGATCCTGCACCGCGAGAAACGCGAACACGAGAAACAGGCCGAAGAATATGAGGCTCGAAACCACGGCGAACGTGTCCCAGTGCGCCTCGATGGCGGTGTTGTCGATGACGATCGTGGCTCGGATGAGGATCACGAGCACCAGTATCTCCACCACGACCTGAGTGATCGCGATATCGGGCGCGGCGAGCATGAGGAACGCGATGCTGACGGCCGCGCCGACGATGCCGCAAGAGATGACCGACGAAAGAAGGTTCTTCGTCTCGATGGCGATGATCGACCCGACGATCATGAATATCAGAAGAGCGATAAGATATGTCTCAATCATCCAGCCGCCTCGCCGTTACAAATTGAAAATCAGAATAAAAGCCAGCACGCCGAGCCCGATAACGATCCACGACAGGTACGTGGAAAGGTTTCCGTTATGCAGCCCTCTGAGCACCTGGACGAAGCTATCGCCGAGCTTGCCGAAAAAGTTATAGCCGTCCAGGGCGCCCTTCTCGCCGTCCTGGAACAGTGTTCTGATTCCGGGCCCGAGATCCTCCGTGATCGTTCTATAGAACTGCGTTCCCGGATACCTGATCTCTTCGTTGTCCATTATGTTGCCGCCGATCCACGGATTTTCCTCTATGCGGTACACGCTGATGCTGGTGAGCCCGTAGATCAGGAGGCCGAGGATCACGCCCACGACTATGAGGGCCGTCGCTGCCCCTGGGCTCCAGAATCCGCCCGTCGGTATGGTCGCGATGGTGCCCGAGACTACGCTCACGGCGCCGCCGTCCCACACGGCGGGGATGATGAACTTCTCCAGCGGGTATCCCGCGAATATCCCGAACACCACGCAGAGGATGGCGAGAAAGATCATCGGTATCTGCATCGAGAAGTCCACGTCCCTGACCTTGTCCAGGCGCTCGGGCCGCCGTCCGAGAAACACCGAGTGGAGCACCTTGACGAACGAGGCCAGCGTCAGGGCGCTGCCGAAGATGGCGACGATCAGAAATACAACG
>JAQTVX010000044.1 GCA_028706585.1 Candidatus Krumholzibacteriia bacterium
AATGAGGTGCGCGATGCGCTGGCCGAGGGGATCATTATCCATGAAATGTGCGTGCCGGCGCGCTTCGTGATCAGGCGCGGGCGGCTCGCCGGCATGGAAACGGTTCGCACCGTGAAGGTTTTTGACGCCTACGGCAGCTACTCCCTCGAATTCAAGAAAGGCTCCGGCGGCGCGATAGGCGCCGACGTCGTTTTCGTCGCGATAGGGCAGGATCCGCATACGCCGGCAATCGACGGTGTGCCAGAGGCGTTGAACCGGGACGGGACCGTCAAGGTCGACGCGCGAACCCTCATGACCGGTCTGGACGGAATCTTTGCCGGGGGGGACGCCGTCAGCGGGCCCGCTACGATCGCGGAGGCCGTAGGGCATGGAAAACGCGCCGCTTTCCATATCGACCGCTACCTGCGGGGCGAGTCTCTCGATGCGGCTTTACCGAACCCTCTTCCAGCGGTCGACAAGGACGAGGTTCTTGCCCGCCAGCGCGAGTTTCCCGCTTCCGCCGTGGATACGAGAGAGCTTCCGGCCGACGAGCGCGTGAGAAACTTCGGCGAGGTGCAGATCGCCTTGACCGAGGAGGAGACGCTCTCCAGCGCGTCGAATTGTCTCAACTGCGGCATCTGCAGCGAATGTCACGAGTGCAGGATCGTCTGTCCCGCAGACGCGGTCGATCTCGACATGCGCGCGGAGGAGCGGGAGATCGAGATCGGCACGGTCGTCGTTTCGACCGGATTCAAGCTGTTTCCCGCCGAGCTCATGGAACGCTACGGCTTCGGCAAATGCAGGAACGTGATTACTTCGATGCAAATGGACCGGATCGTCGCGCCGACGCGGCCATTCAATTACGTGCTCAGGCCCGGCGATGGCCGTCGTCCGGCCAATATCGCATACGTTCTCTGTACTGGATCCCGCGACCACACCATGAAGAACGCAATATGCTCGCGCGTCTGCTGCATGTATTCGATGAAGCAGGCGCAGCTCCTGCTGGGAGCGCTTCCCGTCGCCGACGTCACGCTGTACTACATCGACATTCGCGCCTACGGCAAGGGCTACGACGAGTTCTACGAGCAAACGAAGGCGATGGGGGTGCGCTTCGTGAAGGGCAAGGTGGCGAAAATCACGGAAAAGGACGGCGGGAATCTCATCCTCCGCTACGAGGACATAGACGGCGGCGGCGCGATCCGCGAGGCGGAGCACGATCTCGTCGTTCTCTCGGTCGGCTTCGTCCCGAACCCCGAATTCATGCGTCTTTTCCGCGACGCGACGCTGGAGCACGACGACACGTTGTTCGTCCGCGAGCCCGAAGAGCACGTGAATCCCGGCAGAACGAGCATCGATGGAGTCTTCGCCGCCGGTGCGGCGACGGGGCCGATGGATATTCCCGATACGATTCTGCATTCGGGGGCCGCGGCCGCGCAGGCCGCCTCGTACCTCGAGGGCCTCAAGAGGAAACCATGAACGAACGACCGAGGAAGATGGGCGTCTATATCTGCCACTGCGGCGGCAACATCGCCGACCACGTCGACGTCGAGAAGGTCCGCGAGGCGGTCGAGAAAGAGCTCGGAGTTGAAGTGGCCAAGACGTCCCTCTTCACCTGCTCCGACGCTTCGCAGCAGGAGATGATGAAGGATATTAGGGAAAGGAAGCTCGACGGAATGGTCGTCGCCTCGTGCTCGCCGAAGCTCCATCTCATGACCTTCCGCAACGTCGCCGGTCGGGCCGGGATGAACCCGTTCCAGTACGTGCAGGTCAACATCAGGGAGCAGTGCTCGTGGGCCCATTCGGACGACCGGGAAGGCGCCACGTGCAAGGCGATCGGGCTGGTGCGCGGCGGAATCGAAAAGGCGATGCGCGCGGAGGCGCTCGAGCCGATCCGTGTGACGTCGGTGAAGAAGGTGCTCATCGTCGGCGCGGGCGCAGCCGGCATGCGCGCGGCGATCGAGGCCGCCGATCTCGGCGTTGATGTGTTCCTCATCGAGCGGGAGGCGGATGTGGGCGGCATGGTTGGCCGGCTCGGAGAGATGTACCCGGCCGGGAAGAGGGGCGCCGACATCATCGCGTCTCTCCTGGAGGAGATCGGGAAGCGGAACAACATCACGCTCTTCACTAATGCCGAGCTCATCGAGAAGCGGGGGCATATCGGCGACTTCGATCTCACAATCAGGATACGGGTCGAATCCCCCGGCGCCGCTCGAACGGAGGAGTCGATCAGGCTCAACGTCGGGGCCATCATCGTCGCGACCGGGTTCCAGAATTATCAACCGGCACAGGGCGAGTTCGGCCACGGTCTCGATCGTGTCGTCACGCTTCCCGAGTTCGAGAAAATGATCAATGATTCGAACGGCAGGCTGGAACGCGGCGGTAGAGAGATAAGAAGCGTCGCATTCATCTACTGCGTCGGAAGCCGGCAGAGCTCCGATATGGATCACGCGAACCGCTACTGCTCGCGATACTGCTGCAACGCCGCCGTTCACGCGTCGCTCGTCGCGCAGAGGAAGCATCCCGGGCTCATGGCGTTCCATCTGTATCGCGACGTGAGGACGTACGGCAAATTCGAGCTGCTCTACGAGGACGCCTCCAGGGCGGGCGCGGTCTTCCTGAGATTTGCCGAGAGCGAACCGCCGAAGGTTCGTTTGGAGAAGGGCGAGCTTCTCGTCGCGGTCAAGGATTTGCTGACGGCCGGCGAAGAGATCGAGATCGCCTCCGACCTGGTGGTGCTTGTGACCGGCATGGTGCCGGCGGCCAACGACGCTCTTACCACGACCCTGAAGCTCCCCATAGGATCGGACGGATTCTACAACGAGATTCATGCGAAGCTCCGGCCGGTCGAGACCGTGATCGACGGCGTGTACATAGCCGGCTCCTGCCAGGGACCGAAGAATTCGACCGAGAGCATTACGGCGTCTCTCTCCGCCGTCTCCAAGGCCGCCGCGCTGCTGGTCAAGGGATACGTGGACCTTCAGCCGTTCGTCGCTTACGTGATGAACGAGCGCTGCGCGTGGTGCGGAGAGTGCGAGAAGGCGTGCCCGTATTCGGCCATCGAGAAGATTGCCTATGGGGAGAAGAAGATCGCCAGCGTCGTGGACGTCCTTTGCAAGGGATGCGGCGCCTGCGTTCCCGTCTGCCCCGAGAACGCGACGCAGCTCAAGGGTTCCACGGATGATCAGATCACGGCAATGATAGATGCGTTTGCGCGGGAGGCTGCAGGTGTCTGATCAGTTCGAGAACAGATTTCCCGAGAGCGCCGCGATCCGTGGCGAGCAGCGCCAGATCGCGCGGCAGGAGTTCGCGATGAGGAAGAGGATCCTCGAGTTGCTGAGTGGCGGATCGAAAACCGTGCCCGAGGTTGCGCATGCACTCGGATTGAAGCCGCATGAGGCGATGTGGTGGATGATGGGGTACGTGAGATACGGCTATGTACGTCCAACCGGAGAAGTGACAGATGAAGGGTACGACAGGTATGAGATCGCGGAGGGGAAGTAGAAATGGAACGCGCCGATCTCCAAATGATCGAGGAGATCAAGAAGCTCGGCGGCACCGATCTCGCCGCGTGCTACAGCTGCGGCGCCTGCAGCGCCGTCTGCCCGCTTTCCGAAGGCGATCTCTCTTTCCCGCGCAAGATGATCCGTTACGCGCTCCTCGGCCTCGAGGGCAGGATTCTGGCCTCGCCGGAGCCCTGGCTCTGCTACTACTGCGGTGAGTGCAGCAAGACGTGCCCGCGCGAGGCGGACCCGGGCGGTCTCATGATGGCGCTCCGGCGGCTCGCGATTCGCAGGTATTCGATCGGTCGCGCGGCCGACGTTTTCTATTCGGCTTTCGCGTCCGGCGTCGCGTGGATGATTCTGACGGCGGTCGCCATCGCCGCGATCTTTCTCTTCTACAACCGGGGGATGGACCGAACGGAGGTCGATTTCCTCTCGTTCATCAGCCTCGAGCGCATACATATCGCCGGAATCGCGATCGCGTCGTTCGTGGCGGCGGCATTTCTCGCGAACGTATGGATCATGTACAGAATCATGAACCGGGGGGCGCACGGAGCGGCTCCTCGCGCCGGAGGAGCTGGGAGAAGCCGGCTCGGGGCGATTCGCGAGACCATTCTGCAGGAGCGCTTCGGCGAATGTGAGGACGATGCTTATCGGCGCCTCGCTCACCTCGGCGTATCGTGGGGTTTCATGGGCATGCTGCTGGCGACAGCGGTCATCGCGGCGATCGATTTCAAATGGATCGCTCTTCCGCGATGGACGTCCTTGGCCATCGGTTCGGTCTCGGGCGTCGCGACGATCCTCGGAGTCGCGTATTTCGGGTACCTCAGGCTCGGCCGCAGGAGCGAGTACTCGAAGTATTCGCATCGGACCGATTGGGCTTTTCTGGCTCTCGTGGCGCTATCGGTCGTGAGCGGATACGTCATGGTGGCGTTCCGGTTCATGCACATGCCGATGGCGGCTTACGGGACCTACGCCTTTCATCTTGTCTTCGTGTTCAATCTTCTCGTATCGTTGCCTTTTACGAAGTTCGCGCACGTCCTGTACCGGCCCATCGCATTGTGGCTCGCCGGCGTGAAATAGACTACTGGAGGAGGAAAACGAATGAGCGGCGAAAACTCACCGGAAAAGGTCAGCATGATCGTATTCAGCGGCGACATGGACAAGGTCATGGCGGCATTCATCATTGCGAATGGGGCCGCCGCCTTCGACATGAAGGTCACGATGTTCTTCACGTTCTGGGGTCTCAAGGCGATTCAGAAGGGCAATCTCACGGGCAAGGGTCCCATGGGGAAGATGCTCGGACTGATGAACCGTGGCGGAGTCGACGCCATCGGCCCTTCGCGCCTCAACATGGGCGGCATGGGGCGCTGGATGTTCAAGAAGATGATGAAGAAGAGCGGAGTCGCTTCGCTCGACGAGCTCAGGAGGCAGGCGCGCGAGCAGGGCGTCCGTTTCATCGCTTGCGAGATGAGCTGCAACGTCATGGAAATAGGCAAAGAGGACTTCATTGAAGGGGTCGAGATGGGGGGCGTGGCGACCTTCATTGCCGAGGCGTCGGACTCGAAGTTCTCGCTATTCATTTGATGCCTCTACTCGGCCTCTTCCTCGCCCGGCGTCAACGTGACGATCGTCGCGCCCCAGCCGCCCTCGTCCTCCATCGCCTGCTTGAACGAGGCGACCTCCGGGATCTTCGACAGGATCGAGTGGACCGTCGTCCGCAGCGCGCCGGTTCCCTTCCCATGAATGATGCGCACGCGGAGGATGCCCTTCGCGCGGCAGAGGGAGAGGTAGTCGCGAACGAGCTCCTTGACCTCTCCCGGCTGAAAGGTGTGGAGGTCGAGGATTCCGTCAATCGGAAGCTCGACCGGTTCATGTCCGTTCTCGTCCATACTCCACATTATTAGTCTGGACTTTGGCGATTGCCAGTGCTAGTTTTCACTGAAATAGAAACGCAAGCAGCAAGACGCCGTCGGCGCATGCGGGTGTCTCGTTTTCTTTCAACACGTTCGGAGGGATCGATATCATGAGATCAAGAGCGCTCGTGATCGTTCTCGCGGCAGCTCTCGTCTTCTCGGCGACGGGCTGCTCGAAAAAGTCAAAGGATGGATCCGGCGAGGGAGCCGGACCCGGCACGGTCGTCGTTAAGGTCAACGGGACGCCCATCACGATGCAGGACGTGCAGCGTCAGGAAGAGATGCTCGTGCAGCAGCTTCAGAATTATGCGGACTCGGCACAGATAGCCGGGATGAAAGCGAACATCCGGAAGCAGTCAGTCGAGTACGCGATAAACCGGATTCTTCTCGAGGACGCCATCAAGAAGCTCGACATCAAGAGCGACAAGAAGAAGATCGACGAGCAGATGGATTACTACCGCAGGAACTTCGTCTCCGACGAGGCGTACAAGACCGATCTCGCCAAGCGCGGATTGACCGTTGATCAGCTCCGGCGCGAGATCGAAGTCGGCACGCAGGCCGAGGAGCTCTTCAGCCGGCGCACAGCGAACCTCAAGCCGCTTGGCGAGGCGGAGATCAAGGCATTCTACGATAGTAACAAGGGACGTTTCATGCAGCCGGAGCGAGTGCGGGCGAGCCATATTCTCATAACGGTTGACAAGAACGACACGGATGCGGTTCGCGCGCAGAAGAGGGCCGAGGCCAAGCGCATTCTGGGCGATATCAAGAAGGGCGCCGATTTCGCCGAGCAAGCGCGAAAGTACTCGGGATGCCCGAGCAAGGATAAGGGCGGAGATCTGGGCTACTTCGAGCGCGGGAGTATGGTTCCCGAATTCGAGAACGTCGCGTTCACTCTCAAAACGGGCCAGTTGAGCGACGTCGTCGAGACGAAGTTCGGCTACCACATCATCAAGGTAGTCGACCATGAGCAGCCGAAGGAAACTCCCTTCGAACAGGCGAAGCAGAATATTGAGCAGTACCTCACTAACCAGAGGAAGCAGCAGGTGGTATCGGGCTTTCTGGACAGCCTGCGCTCGGCATCGAAGATACAGTATCTTGATTCGAGCTTGGCTCGCTGAAGATCGCGGAACGAATCGTACGGCATTGAGCGCCCTCTCTCGTGGGAGGGCGCTCTTTTCTTATGCCGGCATGTGATGGGATTGCCATGTCGGGATCATGGGTGAATCCTGTCGGGAGGCCGCCGTTCGGGAACGTACACTCGGGGCATCTTGCCCCCGTTCCACGCGGCGGACACGTACAGATTGCAGTAACAGCTTCCGAATTCCCTGACATCGCTCTCGCGGTACACGCACGGGCAGGTGATGTCACGGTCCAACTGCCGGTTCCCCGATGCGAGCCTGCAGGGGCACGCCATGTAGCCATAGCGCTTCCTGTTGACGAGGAGAGCCTCGAGAAGCTCGAAGGTCCGTTCGCGATCCGCGTTGAAATAGTAGCCCTTCGCTTCCTGCAGCGTCTTGAGACGTTCGTAAAGCTCGTCGATTTCGCTCATTTGAGACCCAGGGCCTCTCTGATCCTGTCTTCCCGATTGCCGACGATAACCGTGTCTCCGATGAGGATCGTTGGAAACGAGCATGCGGGATTAAAGCTCTTGACCTCTTCGATCATGTCGGCGCGTTCCTTTCCCGGAAGGAGGTCGACGTCGACGTAAGTATATTGCACGCCGAGATCGTTCATGAGCTTCTTTGCCGCTTTGCAATGGCTGCAGGTGCTCAGCGTATACATCTTCACTTGCTTGTTCTGCACTGGACTCTCCCTTCCACGCCAGGCGCCGCGAAACCGGCCGTGGTCAAAGTCTGCAGCCCCATTCTCACACAGCCGAGGCCCGGCGTCATCTGGAAAAGCGCGTTGGATGCACCGTTCTTGTTTCCGGCCCCGACCGCCATCCTCAGCAAAATAGTCCTCTCTCCTTCGGCGGCTTATGTTTATAATGGCCCGCTATGAACAGAGGCTCCGGCATCCTGCTCCATATCACGTCGCTCCCTTCTCGGCACGCGATCGGCGATCTCGGCGCCGGCGCCCGCGCGTTCGTCGATTTCCTCGCGAAGGCAAAACAGAGCCTGTGGCAGGTGCTCCCGCTCAATCCCACGGACGGCGCTCACGGAAACTCCCCGTACAGCAGTATCTCGGCGTTTGCGGGGAACGCTCTTCTCATAAGCCCAGAGCTTCTCGTGGAAGATGGTCTGCTTCGCCCGGAGGATATTCAGCCGACGCGGCCGGGCGGCGCGCGCACGGATTACCGGACGGCGGCGCTCGAAAAATGGCCGCTGCTCAGCCGGGCCTACGACCGGTTTCGCTCGACCGGATGGAAGAGGAGCGAATACGGGCGGTTCTCGGCGCTCAACGCCGCATGGCTCGAGGATTACGCGCTCTTCGTCGCCCTGAAGAATCGATTCGACGGATCGGCCTGGAACGACTGGCCGCACGATTTCAGGAACCGGGACGAGAACAGCCTCCTCGACGCGAAAAGCATGCTCGCCGCCGATATCGACCGCGCGAAGTTTTTCCAGTTTCTATTCTTCGCCCAGTGGGCGTCGCTGAAGGAGCGCTGCGGGGCCAGGGGCATTCGGCTCATAGGAGATGTTCCCATCTACGTGAATTACGACAGCGCAGACGTATGGACGCATGGCCACATTTTCAAGCTTGCTCCCGACGGAAAGCCCGCGTTCGTCGCGGGGGTCCCGCCGGACTATTTCAGCGAGACCGGGCAGCTCTGGGGCAACCCCGTCTACGATTGGGACGCGCTTGCTGAGAGCGGCTATCGCTGGTGGATCGATCGTCTCGCGCATAACCTGGGTCTTTTCGATTTTGTGCGCCTCGATCATTTCCGCGGTTTCGTGGGGTACTGGGAGGTCAGCGCCGGCGAGAAAACCGCAGTCAACGGCCGCTGGGTCAAAGCGCCGGCGGACGACTTCTTCGGGGCGCTTCTCGCGGAGTTCCCCGCCTTTCCGCTCATAGCCGAGGACCTCGGGGTTATCACTCCCGACGTCAGGGACGTGATGGAGAAGCACGGCATCCCCGGCATGCGAGTGCTCCTCTTCGCGTTCACCGAGGACAATCCCAAGCATCCGTACCTCCCGCGCAACTACGTGAAGAACTGCGTCGCGTACACCGGGACTCACGACAATAACACGGCGCGCGGCTGGTTCGCCAATGAGGCGCTGCCTGAGGAGAGGCATCGGCTTTTCAGCTGCCTCGGACGGGAAATTCCGGAGGAGGCGGTTCCGCGCGAGCTCGTCAGGCTCGTAATGGGCTCGGTGGCCGATGCCGCCGTCGTTCCGATGCAGGATATCCTGGGTCTCGGGGAGGATGGAAGGATGAACCGGCCGGCGGTGCCGCACGGGAACTGGGAGTGGCGTCTTTTGACGGATCAGTTCGCTCCACCGCTCGCCGATTCGCTCGCCGCGCTGACGGAGGAGTGCGGCAGGTCGCCCCGCAAGCCATGAGCACCGATCTCGTTGTTCTGGTCGTTTTCGCCTTCGTTTACGCCGGCATGATCCTGGGGCGCATCCCCGGTCTCGCCCTCGACCGGACGGGGGTGGCCCTCCTCGGTGCGATAGTGCTCGTCACCCTCGGCCGGGTCACAGTCGCGCAGCTGTCGACCGTCATAGACATTCCCACGATCGCGCTCCTGTTCGGGCTTATGGTCGTCTCGGCCCAGTTCCGCATGAGCGGATTCTACTCGTGGCTCGTTCACCGGATCGCCGCCGTCGAAGCATCCCCCGGCGGGTTGCTGGCGCTCCTGATCCTGATCGTTGGAGCGCTCTCGGCGCTCCTTGCCAACGATATCGTCTGTCTCGCCGTGACGCCGGTTCTCGTGGAGGGCTGCGCGCGCCGCCGCCTAGACCCGAAGCCGTACCTTCTCGCTCTCGCTTGCGCTGCCAATGTCGGTTCCGCCGCGACGCTCATCGGCAATCCCCAGAACATGCTCATCGGGCAGGTCCTGAGGCTCTCGTTCGGGCGTTACCTCCTCGAAGCGGGCGTGCCTGCGTTCCTCGGGCTCTTTGTCGTCTGGGGAGTCGTCTATCTGCACCAGAGAGGCCGCTGGAGCCTGGAAATGGAGATCCCGCCCATCGAGGCGATGTCTCTCGACACTTGGCAGACCGTGAAGGGCGCGGCGGTTCTCGCCATCACCGTCGTCGCCTTTCTGGCGACTCCGTGGCCGCGTGAGCTCGTTGCGCTGGCCGCCGCGGGCTACTTCCTGTGCTCGCGCCGGATGAAGTCGCGGGAGATTCTCGGGCTGGTCGACTGGCAGCTCCTCCTGCTCTTCATGTCGCTCTTCATAGTCAACCACGCCCTGAGCGCATCGGGGAGCATGGAGGCCTTCACAGGGAGGCTCGCTTCCCGCGGGATCCATCTCGAAAGGCCCGCCTGGCTGTTCGGCGTGAGCGTGATTCTCTCGAACCTCGTCTCGAACGTCCCCGCCGTCATGCTGCTGCTGCCATCCGCCTCGCACCCGTTGGCGGGGCCTATTCTCGCGCTTTCCTCGACGCTCGCGGGCAATCTCTTCATCGTGGGCTCCATCGCGAACATCATCGTCGTCGACCAGGCCGGCCGCTTGGGAGTCGCCATTTCGTGGCGTGAGCACGCCAAGATCGGCGTGCCGGTCACCGTCATCACGCTCGCGATCGCGGCCGGCTGGCTCGCTCTTATGTCCTTTTGAAGAAATCCGACCCGACTGGTCCGTATCTTGCACTGCGCGACATGGGGGTGCATGCCCCGCGGGCGAGCTTGGGGAAGGCACCCAGGGAGCCGCCGGGGAAAGTTTTTTTCGCAAATGAAAGAATGTTGCTTGCAAAGTTATACGCTTTGTATATATTGCAACACGAAAAATAGAGGATGTGCCAAGGAGGACTTGTGGTCAGGATCAATATTCGGAGCATCGCATTCGGATGCCTGGTGAAACCGCTACCGGCGGCGTTTGGCGCGCAATTCGTCTATGCGGGAGGGATCGCCCGCAATGAATTCGATTCCAGTTTCGCGGACTTGAGCTTTTCGCGGCTATGGAGCCGCGGTCTTATGGAGGGACCGGTTGATGGAAACGCAACCTTCAGCGCATCGCGCTACCGATGTTACTAGCGTGGAAAACGGCGAGGATCATCCTCCGCATTTATCCACGTGCCTCGGTCCATTGTTCGACGGACAGAATTATCCCCAGACAAGAATCAATCATCAATCCCGGATGTACGGCTGCAAGCCGGTCGCGGGACGGCGGACCAATCTGAGCTCGCGCATCCGGCTGTTCCGGCGCGCATTTTTCCCGGAAGTGAGCGACCGGGACTGGAACGACTGGCGTTGGCAGATTCGCAACAGGATACAGGACATCGCTCAGTTCGATCGCATGCTGGCGCTCTCGAACGATGAGCGCTCGGCAATCGAGAAGGGCGGATCTCTGCTGCCCGTGGGCGTTACACCGTACTATATGAGCATTCTCTCGTATGACAATCCGGAGCAGCCCCTGCGGCGCACGGTGATCCCGAGCACGCGCGAATTCCTGTGCGCGCCGGGCGAAGCCGCCGACCCGCTCGCGGAAGAGGCGATGAGCCCAGTGCCGGGCCTCGTCCACCGGTACCCGGACCGCGTGCTGCTGCTTGTCTCGGATTTCTGCTCGACCTATTGCCGCTACTGCACGCGCTCGCGCGTAGTGGGCCAGGGCGTGCTGTACCCGGCGGTGTCGAGGCTCGAGAAGGCGATCGAAGACATAAGGGTCAATCGGCAGATCAGGGACGTTCTGGTTTCGGGTGGCGAGCCGCTCGCCCTCAGCGATGACAGGCTCGACTGGATGCTGACGGAGC
>JAQTVX010000045.1 GCA_028706585.1 Candidatus Krumholzibacteriia bacterium
GTTCAGCTCGCGTGCGTTCCGCGGCGACCGCGCAGCCAGAAAGCGCAACGCCGGTCACTACAACGAGAAGAACTGTCATCTGCCACCTCTTCATGCTGCCCCTCTTACCCATTCGCCCTTTCATCCAAAGACCTTCTATTCCTCGCAGATTTATGGCGCAGCCATTCTAACTTTATGTATACAGACCTGCGTATCTGGATAAACACTGCGTGGCTCGCAGCGTAAGCGGCACGTCCCCCTCATGAGCCGAAATTATCTTACTATAAATCAGACTAATACTCAAGCGTGATTTTGGACGGTCCTGGGAATGGGAAGGGACATCATGACCCCCCTCTGTGTCTGAAGAGACTTCTTTGTTTTGGGGAGGGGAAGTGGCGGGAGTTGCGGGGGTTGGTGGGGAGGGAAGGCCGGGGCCGGGCGGCCACGCGGGCCAAGCGCGATGAAGTGACGTGCAACGTCGATGCGGCCATCGATCTCGAAGACGATGAGCGGCCCGAGCTCCCCCCGAGCGACCTGAATCTCTGCATCGCGATTCTTGACTGGTGGGAAGTTGCGCGGTGGCACGAGGTCGCGGATGAAAACGCTCTTTGGGGAGATCCGAGCCCCGGCACCGCAAGAATCGTCCGAGATCTGCGAAAGGGCAAACAAATGGACACATGAGAGCGCGAGGCTAAAATGACCTCGCCTACAGCCAAGCAGGGGAGGTCAACTCATGTGTCCGTACCGATACTACGATACTATGCGGGAAAGTAAAGACCCAAGACTGCTGCGGTACCGGATGGTCCTCTCGGTGGAGCGCCGAGGGATCAAGGCCACGGCGCGGTCGTTCCGGACCTCGAAGAACACGGTGCGCAAGTGGCACCGCCGGTGGCGGGAGCTCGGCTACCGCGGTCTCGAGGAGCTCTCGCGGCGCCCGCATCGATCGCCGAGCGCGACCCCCCAGGCGGAGCGCAGGAAGCTCGTCGCGTTCAGACGCACGTACAAGCGTCTCGGCGCCGAGGCCGTCAGAGCAATCGTCGGCCTTCGCCGAAGCGCCCGAACCATCCGCAAGGTCTGGCGCGAAGAGGGCGTCTCCGCTCGTCCTCGACGCAGAAAGTACCGCACCAAGCAGTGTCTCAGAGAGGTCAAAAAGCACTGGAAGCTCTTCCAGCAGATCGACGAGGACACCAAGTATCTCAACGATATCCCCGAGTACTATCCTCAGATGATGGCCCGCGGCCTCCCACGCTTCCAGTACACGGCCCGAGACGTCACCTCCGGCCTCCTCTTCCTCGGCTTCGCGCAGGAGCTCTCCCTCACCAACACCACCCTCTTCGCCGAATATCTCAACCGCCAGCTCATTGCCCGCGGCGCCGATCTCTCACGCGCGAGACGCCAGACCGATAACGGCGCAGAGTACATCGGTAACATCTTCGCAAAGGCTCCCAGCTCCTATACCAAAACCGTCGAGCGCATCGCCGGCCAGATCCACACCACCATCCCCGCCGCCGCCTATACCTGGCAAGCCGACGTCGAAACCGTCCACAGCCTCATGGAACGCGAGTTCTATGAGATCGAATCCATCACCGACCGATCGGACTTCCTCGCCAAGGCGTACTCTTACCAGCTCTTCTTCAACCTCGCGAGACCAAACTCCTACAAGGAAAATAAAACGCCCTGGCAGATAGTCAGAGAAAAAGAACCGGGCCTCTCTCAGCACATCGCCATGATCCCACCCGTCTTTATCGAAGATCTCTTGGAAATGGAACTTGAAAATCCCCTCAAGAGGGGTCACGATGTGTCTTCCACTCCCTGGATTCGGGCCAACTTTGCGCTTGACTTGAGCCCCATTTTCAATGATACCATATATTCACATGGGGTTGTAGCTCAGCTGGGAGAGCACTTGACTGGCAGTCAAGAGGCCACGGGTTCGATCCCCGTCAACTCCACCATTTTTTTATGCACGGCATAATTGCTCGGAAGGCGCCGCGGCGCAGAAGCTGCGGCGCATCCGGTGCGAGATTGGGCCGATCTTATGGACAGAAGCTCGCTGCCGCCCTTATTGTGCATCTTCGAGGACGAACGGTATCCCAATTTCTTTCCGCTTTCCCTGAACCGCCCGGTGTTCGACCTGAGCATCGGAACGCAGAGCCTCCGCACGCGCATCGTTGATGAGTTGAACCCGAAATCTCTCGTCCTTCTCTGCCGTCCGTATCTCGCCGCGGTTCTCGCGGAGGAGGAAACGCGTGACGCGTCGAGATCGACGAGCGTGAACGTGCTCCCGGACGGGGAGGTGCTTTTCCTCAACGGGCGATTGCTCGCTTACGGCAAGGAGCTCGGCGGACTGCTTGCGGGATTGAAAAAGGACAGCGTGCTGCAGAAGAAGGGAATGCTCGTTGCGGCGAGGCTGTCGCCGGAGCGGGCCGCCTCCTTCGCCAAGTACGTCGGTGATTCTCTGACCAACGAAAGAGTCGAGAAGGTCATCCACGAGATCAAGCGCGCGTCTACGGACGGCGCCGTAAAAGCGAAGGGTGATTCGGACGAAGCCCGAGATGCTACTCGCAGCAGGGCGCTTGGCAAGTGGGCGCAGCAGAGCGGCGCGAAACTCGGTGAAACGAACGTGAGGCTGCTTTCCCATTATTGGCAGCTCATCGTGGAGAACCGCAGTTGCATTGTTGATGATTTCCAGAAGAACCCGCTGCGCGGGACGGCGCCCGAAACGCAGCTCTTCAAAGGCGTGGAGCTGATAAACGAGAATGACATCGTGATCGGCGAGAGCGTTGAGGTGCGATCGGGGACGGTTCTGGACGCGAGTGACGGGGCCATCGTAATCGCGAATGGAGTGAAGATCGAGCCCAACGCGATTATACACGGGCCGTGCGCCATAGGTGAGGGCTCTATTGTTCGCGGCGGCGCCAAGATAGGGCAAGGCACGACTCTCGGCAAGCAGTGCCGCGTCGGCGGAGAGGTTGGGGAGTGCATTTTTGCCTCGTACAGCAATAAGCAGCACGAGGGATTCATGGGTCACTCGTATATCGGTTCATGGGTGAACATCGGAGGGGGAAGCTGCACGAGCGACCTGAAGAACAACTACGGGTTGGTCAGGGCATGGACGGCCGGGCTCATGCGGGACACCGGACGGCGCTTCCTCGGCGCGACGATCGGTGATCATTCGAAGATCGCCATAAACTCGCGATTCAATGCCGGGACCGTCCTCGGGTTCAACGCGAACGTCGTTTACGTTGGCTTTCCGCCGAAGTTCGTTCCGAGCTTCACGTGGCAGCTCGAGCCTGAGTTCATCAGGTGCGAGCTTAGCTCGGCGATCGAAACGGCGAGGATCATGATGGACCGCCGAAACATGAATTTCAGCGCGGCCCACGGAGAACTCTTCAAGGCGCTCGAAAGGCTGTGCCGATTGAGCGGAAACACGATCTAGTCTCTCTCTCTTTTCCCCGTCAGTCATCATTATTGTGCGAGAAGCGGGCGATCGCGGCACGAGGCAATAATCAATATAAAAACATGTAATTCGCAATGCGCCGCGAACGAAATCACACGAGCCGCGTAGGATTCGCGGATCGTGGGCCCAAAACGATCCGTTGGATATATCGAGTAACTCATTGCGTTATATATAGATATGCTATTGCGCCGTATGGTGGGCGGAATGGCACAACTCTTGATTTGGGCCTCGGGTGCACGCGGAAAGTTCCCTGTTTACCCGTGTTTTGTTCCTGACGTGTTTCTCATCCTCACGTGTTGTAGAAACCCACCGTCCAGGGGCACACGGTTCAAACGGGGAACTTTAATTTTATGATAGCATATATCGCGACCCGGATGCAACTGCTCGATTCGTTTCCGTGCCCGCATTTGCCCTCAACCGCTGCTTAGCACCGCCAATCGAAGCGAAAAAATATTTTGACAATTCCCGAGCCATATGCTAGCTATGAAAAGAAGTTACGCTTGGGTTCACGTTTTGAAGGTAGAATCGAATCAAGGCTCATTCGAAAGGGGACCTTCTAACAAGGAGCGGGGTGAAAGAGATGACAAAGGCAGATCTCGTCGAGGAAATCTCGAAGGACACGGGGCTCAGCAAGAAGGATACGAATATCGTTGTAAATCTCATCATCGACAATCTTATAAAAGCGCTCGCCGAAGGGGACAAGGTCGAATTGCGCGGCTTCGGGAGCTTCAAGGTCAAGAGCAGGAAATCGAGAAAGGCCCGCAATCCGCGGACCGGTTCGTCGGTTGAAGTGCCGGCAAAGCTTGTTCCATACTTCAAGGCATCGAACGAGCTCAAGGCTCTAGTAAACAAGTAAGGGAGGATCGATGCCCAGCGGAAAGAAACGCAAGAGAAAGAAGATAGCGACACACAAGAGGAAGAAGCGCCTTCGCAAAGACAGGCACAAGAAGAAGAAACGCTAGCTAACCCCAACACTCGGGACGTAGATCGAGCGGCGTCTTATGGCATTGAACGAACGTCGAAAAGCGCAGCGAGTCGATGCGAATCTAGCGGTCACGGTCAGGGGCGGTCCAGCAGAGGCGAAGGGCAAAGCGCTCAACATCAGCGCTAACGGAATCTATTTCGAGTCGTCCTATTTTCTTTCGCCCCTGACAAAGGTCCGAATTGATCTGCTCATTCCGGATCTCGATGCGCCGAAAAAGGAAACGCCGGTGACGTGCGATGGCGTGGTAGTGCGCGTGGAGCCGGAGAGAAAAGATCCCGCGGTTTCGCGTTACAATGTCGCCATTTTCTTTACCCTCGTTCCGGAGAGCTCACGCAAGATACTCGACCGGTACATCCGGTCGAGGTTGTCGTCTTGATTTCAGCTCATCTTTCGTTCCGGCGCAGGTGGCACATGGAGCACAAGTCCAGGTACGCTTCCGTCACCGTTCTCATCGTCGACGACGAGCCTTCGATACTGGAGATCCTGGAGCAATTTTTCGGGGAGCGGGGATATCGCGTCGTCACCGCCGGGACGGCGGAGGCGGCGCTTGCGCTCGTCGCGAGAGAGCGAATAGACGTCGCTCTCATAGACCTCAAGCTTCCGGACCGCACCGGACTCGATCTCCTCGAGCCTCTTGCTCGGGCTAATCCTCACGTGAAGTGCATCATGATGACCGCGTTCGCGTCCATCGAGAGCACGATCGACGCGCTGCGGCTGAACGCGTTCGATTATGTGCTCAAGCCATTTGACCTTCTCAGGGTCGGCGAGATGGTGGAGGCGGCGGCGCAGCAGTCCCGCCACCAGCGCGAGAGCGACGGGGTTCTCGATCAACTGTCGATGGCGAACCGCAAGCTCGAAGAGAGCGCTAGGACGCTGGGCGAGAAACTATCCTCGATCAACGATGAATTGTCGAGAACCAACGAGTCGCTCAATCGGCACGTAACCCGTCTCCGCGTGCTCTACCAGATGGGGCGCGATATCAGCTCGAACGAAAACTGGGGTGACGCGCTTGATCGATTTCTCATGGCGCTTTGCAAGTATCTCGAAGCCGAGGGGGCGGGGCTCTTCCTTTTCAGCAACAACGCTCAATCGCTCAAGGTGCGCACATCATACCAGCTCGACGAGGCGCTCGTCCAAAGGGCGCTTCGCGCTCTTTCACAGGCGCAGGGAAGCGACACGCTTCCGTCGGAGATGTTCACGCTCGAGACCTGCGGCGGACCGCGCGTGAAGACGTGTCTCGAAATGACCGTGCGCTGGCAAGACACCGTTATCCCGCTGCTTTACAAGGGACGCTGGCTCGGATTTTTGCTCGTGAGGAAGGCCTACCGCTCGCGGAGGTCGTACCTCGCGGATTACCATTTCATCAATACAATCCAGACGATATTGACCGAGGAGGTCGCGAACGCGTCGACCATCAGCCACCTGCGGAATCTGAAGGATTTCAATGAAACGGTTCTGGAGAATATCAACAGCGGCGTTTTGACCGCGGACCGCGACGGAAAGGTGATGTTTCGCAACGGGCGTGCTCGCGAGCTAATGGGAGAGCGGGGGAAGGAAGCGATTCTTTTCGACGAGCTCTTCGCGAATCCGTTCGGCGGCGGCGGGCTTTTCGGACGCATCGCCTCGCAGGATGAGGGGAACTCCTCGTTCGAATGCATGCTCCTGCGGCCCGGCGCGGGACCCATTCCGGTCAGGGTGAACACGACGACGGTGAGGCTCGACGACCATCACGGAACCACCGTGATTGTGATCTTTGAGGATCTAACTAGGCAGAAGAGGATGGAGGACGAGCTCCGCCGCGCGGATAGGCTCAGATCGCTTGGGGAGTTATCGGCGGGAGTGGCGCACGAAATCCGGAACCCGCTGACTGGGATAGCGACAACGGCGCAGGTGCTCAAGGAACGTCTGGGCACGGACGCTGAGAAGGGAAAATTCGTCGACGTCATTCTGGGGGAGATCGCTCGCCTCGACGCCATTATCAAGAATCTTCTCGACTTCGCGCGGCCGGTGCCGCCTCACGCCTCGGAGATCGTGCTGTCCCGGCTCATAGAGGACGCGCTGGCCCTTCTCACGGACAAGGCGGGCGGCAGGGGAGTCAATCTGCATTTTGAGAACCAGCTTCGTGATGATCGCTTGCTCCTGGACGGGGATCAGATCAAGCAGGTCATTCTCAACATCGCCCTCAACGGGATCGAAGCATGCGGCGCCGGGGGCAGGGTGAACGTGTACGCGCGGGATGCCGTCAATCCGGCGTTCGTTCAGATTGAGCTCTCCGACACGGGGAGCGGCATACCGGATGATATCGGCGACAAGCTGTACAATCCGTTCTTCACGACGAAGACGGAGGGGACCGGGATGGGGCTGTCGATATCTCGGAAGATCGCGGAGGGGCACGGCGGCCGTGTTTACTACAAGAGCGCGCCGGGCAAGGGAGCGAGTTTCTTCATAGAGCTGCCGAGGAAGATGCTCGTTTCGGCTGAGCGCCCAGCGGCGCGCGCAACGGAGTGAGGTTTTTTCAATGGGCAAGCGGATTCTAATCATCGACGATGAAAAGGCGATCAGATGGTCGCTCGGGGAAGCTCTGGCGAATGTCGAGTATGAGGTCGACGAGGCCGCGAATGGCACCGCGGGGATCAAGAAGTTCGAGGATGACCCCGCCGATTGCGTTATTCTCGATCTCAAGCTTCCCGATATGGATGGTATAAAGGTTCTCAAGAAGATAAAGGAGATCGACGAGGCGGTCCCGGTCATCATGATGACAGCTTATGGAGAGGTGGAAACGGCCGTCGAGGCGATCAGGGGAGGCGCATACGATTTTATCCAGAAGCCCTTCCAGCTGGAGAAAATGAAGCTCGCGATCCGGAATGCGCTGGAAACGAGCGGCATTAGAGCGGAGCTGGGCGATTTGCGCAAAAGAGAGCGCGAGACGTACAGCTTCAAGAACTTCATCGGGCGCAGCGCGGTGATGCAGGAGATTTTCGAGAAAATCAAGAAGATCGGGGCGAGCAAGGCGAGCACGATTCTCATACACGGGGAGAGCGGGACGGGAAAAGAGCTGGTCGCGCGGGCGATCCACGAATGCAGCGGTGCCCAGTACCCTTTCCTCGAGATCAACTGCGCAGCGCTTCCGGAATCGCTTCTCGAGAGCGAGCTTTTTGGACATGAGAAGGGGGCCTTCACCGATGCGAAGTATCGCAAGAAGGGGCTCTTTGAGCTCGCAGAGGGAGGGAGCATCTTTCTCGACGAGATCGGAGAGATGGGGATAACGCTCCAGAGCCGCCTGCTGCGGGTCATCGAAAACAAGACCTTCAGGCGCGTGGGCGGGGTCAAGGATCTCCGCGTCAATACGCGCATTATTTCTGCCACGAACCGCGATCTCAAGCGTGCGATAGACGAGGGGAAATTCAGGAGTGACCTATACTATCGGCTCCAGGTCATACCGATCAATCTCGCTCCGCTCAGGGAACGAACCGAGGATATCGTGCCGCTCGCGAATCACTTTCTCTCGATGTTCAACCGGGAATTCAAGAAGAACGTGAAGAAGGTGGGCCCCGAGGTCGGCAAACTGCTCATGAGCTACAGCTGGCCCGGGAACGTGCGCGAGCTCAAGAACGTGATCGAGCGCGCGGTTCTGCTCGAAGCAGAGAACGAGTTGCTTCCCGAGCATCTTCCGCCCGAGATTGTGCACGGCGAAGCCGCGGTGAAGGAGACGAAGGAGACCAGGAGCCTCGACGGCCTCTACCCGATCAGCATTGAGGATATGGAAAAAGTGCTCATTGCAAAGACGCTCAAGGAATCGGCGGGGAACAAGTCAAAGGCGGCGCGCGTTCTGGGCATCAGTCGCCAGACTCTGCGGGAAAAGATCAAGCTTTACAACGTCGAGTAGTGTACTAAGTCGAGCAGGACGGGGTTTGCGGGATGAGAGCGGAACTGTGGAGCCTCATTCAGGGCGGCGAGATAGAATCCATGCTCCGGGAGGCGGCTGCCGCGGGAGAGACGACTCTTGCGGCTTTTCAGAACATCTCCGACGTGATAACGCGGCAGGAACCCCCGGCGGGCGCCGTGCTCGTGATCGACGGCACTGGGAAATTCAAGAACTACCTCACCATCATCAAGCGGATCCAGAAGAACTTCTTCGGGGTAGATGTCGTTGCCTTGGGTCCTCCCAAGACATCGGAGGCGGTGGATCGCGAGCGCGCCGCCGGCGTCGATATCTACGTTCCGGTTCCCCCCAAACGTGATGAACTCCAATTGGTGCTTGCAGAGGCGCTCGCCATCAGGGGAGTCAAGAGCGAGGCGAAGCTCGTCGGCCGGTCGCGGGAGATAAGGGAGATGCTCGAGATAGTGCTTCGAGTGGCTCCAACCGACGCTCCGGTTCTGATCGAGGGTGAAAGCGGATCGGGCAAAGAGGTCACCGCGCGAGCGATTCATCTCATGAGCAAGCGGCGCGAGAAGGCCTTCGAGGCTGTCAACTGCGGCTCCCTCGCCGAAGGCGTTCTCGAGAGCGAGCTTTTCGGACACGAGCGCGGATCGTTCACCGGAGCCGTCGCGCGGCGCCAGGGGCTCTTCGAGCGCGCCAACAGGGGAACGCTGTTTCTGGACGAAGTCGGGGAGATGTCGCTCAACATGCAGGTTCGGCTCCTGCGGGTTATCGAGACGGGGGAGCTTCTGCGTGTCGGCGGCTCCGAGAGGATTCACACGGACGCGCGTATCATCGCGGCGACGAACCGGGCCCTCGAGGTGGCGATTGAGCGCGGCCAGTTTCGGAAGGATCTCTACTATCGGCTCAAGGTCGTGCAGATACGCATCCCGCCGCTGCGAGCGCGGAGCGATGATATTCCGCTCCTCGCTCACTATTTTGTCGCCCAATCCGCTCGCAAGCACGGCAAGAAGATCCGCGGCATAGAGAAGGAAGCGATGGATCTTCTCTTGAACTACCCGTGGCCTGGCAACGTGCGCGAACTCGCGAATGTGATAGACAATCTGACGATCCTGAGCGCTGATGCGACGATAAGGGCCTCCGAGGTCGAGAAGCGGCTGAAAGAAAAGGCATCGAATCAGGTATTTCCGGACCTTCCCGTGCATGTGCCCAAAGGCAGGGACGACGTCGAGCGGGAGATCATCCTCAATTCGCTGCTCTCGCTCAACAACGACTTGAAGGAGGTTCTGCGGATCCTAAAGGGGGAGGAGGTGCCCCCTGGAGGGAAATGGAAGGGATGGGTGGAGGTCAAGCAGGCGGATGAGGCCGAGACGCGCAGTCTCGAGAAGGTCGAGCGTGAGGCGATACGGGACGCCTTGGCAGCGAACGGGGGCAATCGGCGCAAGGCCGCAAAACAGCTTGGTCTATCAGAACGAACGCTATACCGCCGAATAAAGGAGTATAAGTTGAGCTGAACCTCCTCGGGTTGGCGCCTTCGATTGGAATTGTGCCGTCTGCTTACAATTGCTATAATTGTGATGAGAGCCGGACAGCCGCGCGTGTTGTCTTCAACGGCGCTCGGCTCGTGCAATCCCCTGGGAACATGGAGGAACAAATGCGACGCCTCGCCATCGGTTTCTGGCTTGCTCTCCTGATCTTTCCAGCGGAATCCCACGGTGAGAAGTACGCGGGGGAATTCATGGCCCTCGGCGGCGGAGCCCGTGCAATGGGCATGGGGGGCGCGTTTATCGCGGTCGCCGATGATGCCACTACGACCTTTTGGAATCCCGCAGGTCTGGCGGATTTTTCGTCTCTCGAAAGCGGGCCCCGGAGATGGGAAGCGGTGCTCATGCACGCCGAGCAGTTCGGGGATCTGATCAATTCGAACTTCTTCTCCGTGGCATTTCCTCTCAAGGGCGGGGAATCGGGGTGGGGGCTATCGATAATGCACATGGGTATTCCCGATATCCCTATCGTCCTGCTCGAGCCGGGAATGATCACCAATTCGGACGGGGACGACATCTACGAGCCGCAGCAGGGTGAAGGGCTGAACTTCGATCCGGACGGCATCCGGTACGAGAGCGCGAATGACGTCGCAGCGCTATTTTCTTATGCGCAGCGGTTCTCGTTCGCGTCGGCCGGCGCGAACGTCAAGATAATCAGGAATGACCAGGTGACGGGAGTCTCGAGCCTCGGGATAGGGCTGGATATAGGCCTTCTCAGGCGTCAGGCATGGAAGGATCTCTCCGTAGGCGTCAAAATGCAGGATGCGACGGGCACCTATATCAGCTGGAGCACGGGGGAACGCGAATTCATCCATCCGGCGGTGAAGATCGGCTGTGCGTATCCGTTATCGATCGAACGGATGAGCAGCACGCTGCTGCTGGCCGTCGACGGGGATTTCAGGTTTGAGAACAGAAGGGGCGCCGCGCAGTTCTGGATAGGACGGGCGAGCGCCGATTTCCACGTCGGCGCGGAAGTCATGATCAGGGATATCGTGGCGCTGCGCGGCGGTCTCGACATGGGGCGGCCGACGGCGGGGATGGGGATCATGCTCCAGAACTTCGGGCCCTGGCGCACATCGCTCGGACTGGATTACGCGTTTCTTCATCATGATGAATTCGACATGACGCACAGGGTTTCGCTTTTGGTTGCGCTCTGACGCGCGCACAGAATCGCTTCCGAGACGCTATACTGGAATCGGGTACGCTTGAAAATCCTCACGCTGATACTTGCCGGAGGCACCGGCAAGGAGCTTTCCGTGCTGACCCGCCATAGGGCCAAGACCGCGGTGCCTTTAGGCGGCCGCTATCGCATCATCGATTTCTGCCTGAGCAACTGTGTCCATTCTGGCATGCAGGAAATCGCGATTCTTGCCCAGTATTCCCCGAAATCGTTGATCG
>JAQTVX010000309.1 GCA_028706585.1 Candidatus Krumholzibacteriia bacterium
AGGAGCCTCACGTATTACGTATCCGCAGAGGCTACATTCTCGGACGGAGACAACTGGTCGATCGCATCCAGGAACGAAACGAAGATCTTCGGCGACTGGCTCAAGTTCTCGGATAGGCAGTATTCCGGCTACAACGTGCAGGGCAAGCTCGCGTATCAGGTGAATCCCAGGGTCAAGATCGTCGGCGAGGCTATCTTTTCCCGCTCCATCAGCAATCCATTCGTTAACAACTGGAACATTGACGGATACGTTCAGAAGGTATACCGGTTCATAACCCTCCAGGCCAGCAGCGACTACTCGGCGGATAATGCACGCGCCTTCGGTTCGTACACGAGCATATATCACGGTCCATGGGTCAAAAAGGAACTGCCTCGCGTCGATTATTATCCCGGAACGATCGAGGAGAGGCGCAAGGTCATCTACCCGATCGTCGTATACGCGAAGGTCCGCGACCCGCACAACTCCTCTGCGCCGGCGTTTATAACCCGTTACGACAACTTCTACGCGCGCATTCTGACCAATGTCTACGGCGATGAGACAGAGGTGATCTGGGACGAGGCCATCATCGGCACCGACGGCAACGTTGTCACCCATGAAAGCAAGATGCTCTTCGAGGGCTACCAGAACCCCGAGAGCAACTACAGCCACTTCAGGGACGATTCGAGCTATGTCTATTTCAACTCCGCCGATAACATCGCGACGACCAAATCGGACGATCTCAACCTGAAGTTCGCCCTCAACCACAACATCTCCGACGATGTGCTGTACACGATCAGCCTCACCCGTCTTCGTTTCAAGGAAATCACGTCGGTTGACGGCAAGGATCCGAACGAGTACTCATCCGCCGGCGAGCCTACAACGCTTCCAAACGGTTCCTGGAGATACAGCGGTGTAAGCAACAGGAACTGGTACACCGATGCGGATTATCCATATTACGTCACATGCTACGATTGGCCCGCCTATACGAATCGTCTCAGCACGGCGTACAATCTCAAGGCGGACATCACCTCGAAGAAATGGGAGAATCATCAATTCAAGACGGGCGTCCAGGTGCTCTACAATGACCTCGACGAGGAAACGATCAATTTTCCCGCCTCTACGAACACCGATGGTTCTTACCGCAGTTCCAATATATTCCACAACTTCAATCCTGAGGCTTCATACTATGTCCAGGATAAATGGCAGTATCAGGGGATGATCGTGAACGGCGGCGTCAGGGTGGATTTCTTCTCGCCGGGAAACAACACCGCGATCTTGATCACCAGCTCCGAGATCGACCCGAATGTCGACACATACAAGTTCCAGATCAGCCCACGTCTCGGATTCGCGTTCCCGATCACGGACAAGGACAAGTTCCACTTCCACTATGGACGGTTCACGCAGTGGCCGAACCGCAACTACCTCTTCAGGACCCAGAATATGCTCACCGGATCCGGAATCATGGGCAACCCGGATCTCGATGAGGAGCTCACGGTTTCGTATCAGGCGGGTGTCTCTCACCAGTTCACCGAGACTGTCGCCGGGCATTTCGTCGTGTTCAACAAGGATATTTTCGGTCTCATTTCCTCCACGCGCGTCACCGATACGGAGCTCGGCATCCAGGGATACCGATTCATCAACAGGACTTACGCCAGTTCCCGCGGTCTCGAGGTGAGCATCGAGAAGATCCGGACCCGTTACATCGGCGGCGAAATATCCTACACCTATTCGTACGCTGACGGCGTGGCGTCCGACGCGGACTTCGGCGTGACGGCTGAGGGGCTCACGCATCTGCCGACGCAGGAATTGCCTCTCGATTGGGACCAGCGCCATACGCTTAACGTTACGCTGGGTCTCCAGGATCAGAACAAGTGGGGAGCGACGCTCGTGTACCAGTACGGCAGCGGTCTGCCGTGGACGCCTTACGACCGCTTTGCGCGCCGCCAGGATCCGTTGCTTGAAAACTCCAAGCGTCTTCCCTCGACGAACGTCATAAACATCCAGGGGCGCAAGATGTTCAGCATCTACGGACAGGAGCTCACGCTCTTCTTCGAGGGTCGCAATCTTCTGGACGAGGATATTCTGACCCCGGGCGGAGTCGCTCCCGGTGCGTTCCCAGGCATGACCAACGCATCCATGGATGGCGGCTCGTACCTGACCGAGACCGGCCAGTACGGTGGTGCGTATCTGCAGGATATCGATCAGGACGGTGTCGACGAGTTCGTCGCGGTAAATGATCCCACGATCTGGGACTCCCGGAAGTCGTGGCGAATCGGATTCGGGTTCGAATTCTAGGATGACCTGGATGATGGAGGAGGGCCTGCGCATGAATCGCAAGGGATGGGTCGGCACGGCGGCGATTCTGATTGTTTTCCTGATCAGTCCCGCTGCGTCTGCGAGGTATGATAACACCGCATGGGCGGCCAAAATGAAAAACCTGGACAAGCGGGTATGGGTTCTCGACGGGAGTAGCGTGCACAACGTCGGCAACTTGCAGATGAACGTGACCAACTGGGGCTGTTTCGGCTCCTACCCTTCGTCGACGTTCCCGACCGCCGAATCCCCCTCTGCCCAGTGGCCCGCGAACTCCGGAGTGGAGTACCTGTACATCGCCGGTCTCTGGGTCGGAGCCAAGAGGGCTGGTGTCCCGGTGGTCACGACCGCGGCGTACGAGCAGGAGTTCTCCCCCGATCCTTACGATAAAGACGTGAAGATCTACAAGTCGTTCGAGGGCGCCTTGGGCGGCGCGCGCTACCCGACCGCCCCGGATGACGACAGGGACGGGCAGGTGGACGAGGATTGGCTCAACGGCAAGGACGACGACCTGGACGGCAAGATCGACGAGGACTATGCCGCCGTGA
>JAQTVX010000046.1 GCA_028706585.1 Candidatus Krumholzibacteriia bacterium
GAACGACCTTAACCCATACACGTCGTCGGAGAGTTCATGCGTGGATGAAGACTTGTCTGGGCCGGATGTATTCTATGAGACCGGTGGTGGATCCGGCGACTCGCTCCACGCTACGGTAACGGCCGAATGGGGGGCGTTCCTATATCTGGTGGATGAATGCGGCAGCCCGACTTGCCTTGCAGGAACGCGTACAGAGCACGGTGATACGGCTTGGGCAATTGACTACAGGCTGCCGCATCAAGGTCCTTTCTACCTCGTCGGGGATGGGATAGACGGCAGCTGCGGTCCGTTTCGGCTTGACGGCCAGATCATTCGCACGGCGACCGGGGTGATCGATGGGGGATCGGTTCCGCCTATTAGTCTCGTCATTCACCCGACTCCGGCAGGAGGTCCGATCTCTCTGTTCGCCGCACTATCTGTCTCTCAGCGCGATGCGCCAATTCTCGAGATCTACGACGTCGCGGGTAAACGCGTCCTGCGTATCGAGAGCGCTGCGGGTAGTCGAGAATTTTCATTCGTATGGGACCGCCGGGATAAACGCGGCGTGCCGGTGGCCTCGGGTGTTTACTTCGCGCGGCTGCAGGTTGACCGACAGTATGTAGTGCAAAAGTTCGTCATTCTGCGATAGGCAACCGATCCCAGCTGAATGTTCGACTTGGACTCGGATCTCATGAGCAGCACTCCAAAAGACTGGTGGACACAGCTGGAATAGAACCTGCCGCTGGCCGACGGATAGAAAAATTGGAGGCGGCGGGAATCGAACCCGCGTCCGAAGATGTTTCCGCGAGGGCTTCTACGTGCGTATCCCGTCGAGTTTGGTTCGCCTCATGGAGCCTCAACAGGCAGGGGATCCACAAGACTAGCTCTTGTTTGTTTCGCGCGCAAACCCAGAGCAGGTCGGCGCACTAGCCGTCGGTGATCGACGCCCGGATTCCAGCCCCGTCGGCGCGACTGGAGCGGACGGGTCGCCTAATTAATTAGGCAGCCAGTGCCAACTGATTGTCGGCAGTTGTTGTTTGCCACCTGATTTACGAGGTTGATGGCGCCTCGGCACGCTTCCCTGGCCTCTACCATCCCCGTCGAATCCATTCGCCCCCACACGAGAAGCTCTGGAAAAGCCATGCTTAATATACCCCCATTTGACCGGATTGTAAAGGTGCGAACGCCCGCGCGCAAATTCCGAGAATAGCGATTGCTTTTGGGGCGGGCTGGGTTTAGAATCCGTCCGCTTCACCCATAAAGGAGGGTTTTCGATGAAAAGAGCACTTCTCGCGTTGGTCGCGCTCGTCTTGTTGACTGGCGCCGCGGGGGCTGCCATCGACCAGAAATACCTGGCGAAGCTCCCGCCGATTATCGATCGGAACGTCCTCTTCGGGGATCCGCAGATAGCCGCCGGACGGCTTTCCCCCGACGGGTCGCAGATATCGTTTCTCAAGCCTTACAAGAACGTGCTGAACATATGGGTCAAGGGAGTGAATGAGCCCTTCGATGCGGCGCGCCCCGTGACTGCGGATACGACGCGCCCCGTGCGCGGCTATTTCTGGAGCAGGGACGGCAAGTACATTCTCTATATCCAGGACAAGGGCGGGGATGAGAACTGGCACATCTACGCGCTCGATCCGCTGGCCAAGCTCGAGCCAGGCATGGACGTGCCTCCAGCGCGGGATCTGACGCCCTACGAAAAGGTGGCATCCACGATATACGCTCTGCCGAAGAGCATTCCAAACGTCATCTTCGTGGGTCTCAACGATCGCGACGAGCGTTTTCACGACGCGTATCGCATCGATCTCACCACGGGGGAGCGGGCGCTCGTGAAGCAGAACGATATGGAAATCGCGGCCTGGATATTCGATCTGCAAGGCAACCTGAGGCTCGCGATGAAGCAGACCGCCGATGGCGGCACCGAGATTCTACGCGTCGACCGCGACACGATGGTTGTGGTCTATTCGTGCAGCAAGGATGAAACTGTCGACCCAGTCCGTTTCCACAAAGACGGGAAGCACGTGTACATGTCGACGGACAAGGGCGCCGGCGTCAATCTCGCGCGCCTGATCCTCTTCGATCCATCGACTGCAACGGAGGAGCTCGTCGAATCGGACCCCGATAACGAGGTAGATTTCGGCGGGGCGGAATTCTCGGACAAGACGGATGAGATCGTCGCCACCTATTACGTCGGTGACAGGCTTCGCATCTATTTCAAGGACAAGGGCTGGGAGGAGGACTACAAGCGGATTCAGAAGCAGCTTCCCGCCGGCGACGTATACCTCGGATCATCGACGAGAGACGATCGCCTCATGCTCGTGAGCGTCACGAGCGACGTCGATCCCGGAGCGACGTACCTGTACAACAGGGATACGGGAAAGGCCTCGTTCCTGTACCGGCCGTACCCCGATCTGCCGGTGAAGAATCTCGCTTCCATGAAGCCTGTCGTTTACACCTCGCGCGACGGTCTGAAGATCCACGGCTACCTCACGGTGCCGAAGGGAGTCAAGGAGAAAGGTCTTCCGCTCCTCGTCATGCCGCACGGCGGGCCCTGGTCTCGCGACGAATGGGGATACGACCCGTACTCGCAGTTCTTCGCCAACCGCGGCTACGCGGTGCTCCAGATGAACTTCCGAGGCTCCACCGGCTACGGCAAGGCTTTTCTCAACGCCGGCAACAAGCAGTGGGGGGACGCGATGCAGAACGACATCACGGACGGTATCCAGTACCTCGTGAAGAAGGGCATCGTCGATCCGAAACAGGTCGCGATCTTCGGCGGATCCTACGGCGGATATGCGACGCTGGCGGGGCTCGCGTTCACGCCAGACGTCTACGCGGCCGGGATTTCCTACGTGGGGCCGTCCAACATCATCACGCTTCTCAACTCGATCCCGCCGTACTGGGCGGTCCTGAAGGCGCTCTTCAACGAGCGCGTCGGCGACCCGGCGAAACCCGAGGACGCCGAGCGCCTCAAGCGCCAGTCGCCGCTCTTTTCGGCGCAGAATATAAAGGCGCCGCTGCTCGTCGTGCAGGGAGCGAATGACCCGCGCGTGAAGAAGGCCGAGTCGGATCAGATCGTAGTGGCGCTGCGCGATCTCGGGCGCGACGTCGAGTACATCGTGGCCCCGGACGAGGGCCACGGCTTCGCCGGAGCCGACAACAGGATGGCGCTGTCGGTCGCCATGGAGAAGTTCCTGTCGAAGCGGCTCGGCGGGCGCTACCAGCAAGACGTTCCGGAAAATCTGCAGAAGCGCCTCGATGCAATCACGGTCGACGTCAAGACGGTCACGCTCGCGGCGGCCCCTAAGGGCGTCGAGGATGCGGAAACGGCGCCGCTTCCGGCGGTGGACACGAGCCTTCTCAGCCCCATGTCTCTCACGTACAAGGGCTCGGCCGTCATCGGCGGACAGCCGATGGAGTTCGATATGACGCGGAGCCTTTCGCGGGGCATCCCCGGCCTCACGGACGCATGGCGCATCGCCTCGGAGCAGAAGAGCACGATGTTCACGTCGATCGATACGTTCGATGTTCAGGGCGGCACGTTTCTCCCGATCCGCTGGGCGGGGAAGCAGGGGACCGCGACGGTTATTCTCAATTTCACGCCCGATGCGGTCAAGGGCGCGGTCAAAATGGGATCTGCCGAAATGCCCATCGATGCGGCCCTCGCGGCGCCCGTATTCGGGGACGGTTCCTCTCTCGAAGTGCTCGTCGGCGGCCTGCCGCTGGCGCCTGGGTACACGACTCCCTTACGCGTGTTCGATTTCCAGACGCAGCAATCGCGGCCGATGATCCTCACGGTCACCGGCACGGAAAGCATAACCGTTCCGGCGGGCAGCTTCGACTGCTTCAAGATCGAAATCAAGCCGGTCGACGGTTCGGGCTCATCGACGCTGTTCGTGAGAGATAAGGATCCGCGCTGCATGGTGCGGGCCGTATATGAGCTGCCGGTGCAGGAGGGTGGTGGGTCCGCCAGCATGGATCTCACCGGCATCAAGTAGCTTAAGCGGCGGAAAACCAGCCACATTTAACAACTTCCGAGGCTCGGCGGGCGCGCCGAGCCTCGTTTATTTTGAGCATTCTTAAGAAGTTGCGCGCTTTTTGAGAATTTGGTACGCTTATTCCATCCGCTAACAGGAACAATGCCCGGCAGGGTGGGAGCATTTCCCGTCTGATTCGGCATCGGCGACGCGCGCTGCCGAGCGAGCCCTCGACGTTGGGCACATTAACAGGGATGGTATAACCATTGGAACAATTCGATAAGATGAAAGGCGAAGGGCTGCGCCGGGTCATCGCGGTCGTCGCGATGATCGTTACCCTCTATTACCTCTACTGGAGGGTGACGGCGACCTTCAATCAATCGGCTCTGTTCTTCTCATGGGCCCTCTATATTGCCGAATGCTTCGGCACGTTGACGACGTTTCTGTTCTATTTCGCCGTATGGCGTCCCAGATCACGGGTTGCGCCGCCGCCCCTGACGGGTCGCACCGTCGACGTCTTGGTACCTACGAAGAACGAACCGGTTTCGATTCTGAGGAAGACGCTTCTCGCCTGCAACGACCTCAAGTATCCGCATCGCACGCTTCTCCTCGACGACGGAAACCGTCCCGAGGTGAGGACGCTCTGCACGGAGCTCGGTTGTATCTACCTCGCACGGGAAGAACACGAGCATGCGAAGGCCGGCAATATCAACTTCGGCCTGGAGCATTCGACGGCCGAGTTTGTCGCTATATTCGACGCCGATCACGCGCCGCTCCCGAACTTCATCGATCGCCTCATCGGCTATTTCAGCGACGAGAAGCTCGGCTTTGCCCAGGCGCCTCAGGAGTTCTACAACATCGATTCTTTCCAGCACCGCGCCGACCACGAGAAGAAATACATCTGGACGGAGCAGGGGCTCTTCTACGACCTCATCCAGCCGGGGCGCGACCGCTGGAACGCGGCGTATTTCGTCGGGAGCTGCGCGCTTATGAGGCGCAAGGCGCTGGACGACGTTGGAGGATTCTCTACCAGTTCGATCACGGAGGACATGCTGACCTCGATCCGCATACACGCGAAGGGCTGGTCATCGGTATATCACAATGAAGGTCTCGCGTATGGGATCGCCGCCGAGACGATCCACCCATTCCACGTTCAGCGGAAGCGGTGGGGGCTCGGGGGTTGGCAGGTCTTCTTCAAGGCGAATCCGCTCTTCGTGCGGGGCCTGAGTCTCCCGCAGCGCCTCTGCTACCTGGGGAGCCTCATCTATCCGATCGAGGGATTCCAGAAGCTCGTGTTCTATGTAACGCCTCCCATAGTGCTTTTCACCGGGATACTCCCGATGAACGCGCTGGATATCACATATCTGGTCCACTTCATCCCGTACTACGCGATCTCGCTCTTCGCGTTCAACGAGATGGGGAGGGGACACGCGGGATACCTCATGCTCGAGCAGTTCAGCATGGGCAAGTTCGTCACGTATCTCGAGTCGTTCTTCTCGCTGTTCCTTCCGCGCCGCCTGCGGCAGTTCAAGGTGACGCCGAAAGCGGAGAAAAGCTCGACGCTGTACCCGCTCATCCTCCCACAGGCGCTTGTGTTCACGGTCAGCCTCATTGCGATCGCGTGGGCCATACTGCAGCTCGTCGCCGGTATGCGCGGCGATGAATTCATCGTCGCCGGGAACCGTCGCTGGGCGCTCTTCAACAGCGGGCTCGCGCTCGTCTTCATCCTCTACGCGCGGACGAAGCTCCACCAGCGAAGGGGCGATTTTCGCATTTTCGACTCCGTCCCCGTTTTCTACGGCTACGGCGATGGGGCCGGCGCCGTGCGCCGGCTAGCCGCGGCCGATGACGCGACGGAGAACGGCCTGTCGATCATAGCGGCCGGGCCGATTCCCACAGGGCAGGAGCTCAAACTCGAGATTCTGCTTCCACGCAAGACGCTGATCGGGAAGGGCCGCGTTGTCCATGAGAAGAAAGCGGCCGCCGGGACCGACGTCGTCACTCGCGCCGGGCTCATCGTTACCGGACCATCCGGGGAGCAGGACGTGATGTCGCGGTATCTCCATGAGTCGGCGGTATCGAAATTCCTCTCGGAGTACTCGACCCGCTACTTGACCTACATCGAGGGCCGTCTCGCGCCTAGACCGTCGCGCAAGAACCGCGCGAAGCGCGTGCGCGCGTTCCTTCCGGCCGTCGTGCGCAAGGGCGGCGAGCCTTCGTACGGCGTGATCCGGAACGTGTCAATGAGCGGGATGCTTCTCGCCGCGCGCGAGAGTCTCGCCGAGGGAGACCGGTTGACCGTGGAAGCGGTAGTCGGAGACAAACGCGTGCCCCTGTACGGTATCGTAGTGCGGGTCGTGCGCCACGCATCGGAGGATTTTCCGGAATGCGTCGCGGGAATTCAATTCGTGGGATCGGACATCAACGCGGTGAACCGCGTCCTTGCAATCGCGGATGCGATCAGCACCTTGTGGTAATATGAACTGGAAACACACGAATCCCAAGATATTCCTTGTCGTCATTCTCCTTTACGGGCTGCTCCTGAGTGTGTTCAGCCTCGACTACAACTCCGTTTTCATCGACGAGGCGTATCACATAACAATGGGGCAGGAGCTCCTGCGGTGCCAACCATGCCCGGGATGTCCGTTCGCGACCGGCTCCGTGAGGATTCATCCCACCCTCGCCGCCGTAGGCGACATGATCGGCGGCATTCACGGGGCCCGCATGGTCAACGTGCTCTTCGGCCTCGGCCTCACGGCGATAGTCTACCTGACGGCCGTCACGCTCTTCGAAGGGAGCTACGGCCTCATCACGGCCTTCATATTCATGTGCTCGGGACAGACGCTCTACCTGATGAAGCTCGCCACTTACGACATGATCGCGGCGTTTCTTCTCGGAGCGTCGTTCTGCATGTTCGTCGTATCCGCGAAGGCGAAGGCGCCGTGGCACCGGAATGCGGCGATCGTCGCAGGCTCGGCGGCCCTCATGCTCGCCTCAATTACGAAGTATCTCTTGCCGGTATTCATCCCCGCGCTGGTTCTCTACGTATTCTTCACGCATGGATTCAAACGGACCTTGCTCTACTGCGTTATCCCTCTCGTCGTTCTGTTCGGTCTCTACGTTCTCTTCGATCAGTACGGACCGCGAGCGACTGTGATCAATCAGGTCAGGACCTACCGCGACATAAAGGTGCCGCTCGGGATCGTGTTCTCGAGGGCTTTCCGCTGGATCGCATTCATTCTGCTGCTCGCGGTTTTCGGCGTCTTTCACGGGAAGCGCGGGAAGACCGCTATCATGCTCATCGCTCTGTCTTCGCCGATCATCCTGCTTCATCTGGTGACGCGGGCGGAGCAATCGGTGAACAAGAACATGATCTTCTCCATCATCTTTCTCGCCCCTGCGGCCGCGCTCGGCGTGGATCACATGGCCACGATCTTCTCGACCGGCACGCGAAGCCGTGCCGTGCGCACGTTTTTCACCGCGGCCGTGCTCGTGATATTCTGGGCGTACGGATTCTACAATCTCAAATGGCTCGAACGGCAATACCCGAACGTGACGCCGGTCATCGAGTTCTTCGAGAAGAATGGTCATGATGGGATGACCGTCGCGTTCAACGGTTGGGACGGGGTCATCTACGAGTACACGCTCGGCTCGCGATTCCCGGCCGCGCGGTTCATCAACCTGCGGGAGGCGAAGAAGACGGAGTTCCCGTTCCCAGGCTTCGCCGAGAGGGTAGACTACGTCGTCTGCGAGGATCTATATTACGGCATGCTCACCCCCTGCAGCCAGTTCGAGCGCTACTTCAAGAATGATTACGTGCTGTTGAAGAATTTCGCGATCGAGCATTCATGGGGAACCACGAACGCCATGATTTACGGAAGGAGATAACATATGAACCGTCACTTGCTTCGAATGGTGCTGTTCATCCTGTGCCTCGCGCTGCCGGCTGCCGCCTCCGCCGTCGTCGGCTTCCGCGGCTCGACATGGGGAGACCTGCGGCAGGAGGTTCCGAAGAACGGCGACAGCAACCTCCTTCTCCAGGGTTGGATCAAGCAGGGGGTCGATTGGGCGAAGTGGGGAAATACGACGCTCAATACATACGCCACCCTGCGGTACCGCGTGGATACGGAGGAGCTGGACTGGAACAACAGCGTAGGCCCTGGTCTCGGCATCTCGCTCGAGACGTATTCATCGAAGGGGCTCACCGCTTCATGCGGGGTCGAATACCTTTGGGATCGATTCTTCCAGACCGACCGGACCGATGAAAAGGTGGTCTTCTACATCGGCTGGTACGGATGGTGGGACCTCAAAAAGTGACGCCCTCCTTCAGGGTCGCCAGAGCCGAATCCATAGCCGCGATGAACTGCCGCGGAGCGTAGTAGCCGACGATGTGCTTCAGCTTCCTTCCGTCGGGAGCCATGAAGAGCACGTTGGGAATGCCGATGCCGCCGTACTTGCGCGCGAGCGCGCCGTACTTGGCGGCCACATCACGCTTCTTGTCTATGTCGATGCGGACGGGGACGAACGCCGATGCCTTCTCGATCACGTCGGCACTAGCGAACGTCGTGTCTTCCATCGCGTGGCACGGCGGGCACCAGACGGCCATGAAATCCACCATCACGGGCTTGTTTTCTTTCTTGGCCTTCGCGAAACCCTTGTCGATATCGTACGCCCATTTGATCTCCGCCTGCTTCGGGTGAATCTGCGATCGTCCGGCCTGCGAGGCCGGTGCGAGCAGCGACGCGAGCATGGCCAACGCGAGCAACGAGACGGCCAACGTCTGTTTTGTCTTCAATGCGCTGCCTCCCTGGAATCGGACTCGGTGTCATCCAGCTCATGCTGAAATCAGTCTGATTTTGAGGCTGAATTATACGAGACTTCCGCGGCGCTGCGCCACTCTTTACATTGCCTCCACTTTCGCGCCTCGGTCAAGTGGCGTATTCGGCGGAAGCGTGATATACTCCCGCCGGTCTCGTTCCCGATGGAGGCGCGATGACTCGTTTGGCGCGCGCGGCCGCCGTTCCCGGCCGTGTTCATACCGAGACAACTATTTTGATATGCTTCCGGGAAGCCGCGTGACGATGCGTTTCTTCAGCGATGAGCGCATAGTGGGTCTCGCGGACACGTATCGAGCGAAGGAGAATTCGATGAAAAGAGGGGCGGCTCTGTTGCTGGTGCTTCTTACGGCCGCGATCGGCGCGTGTTCCATAGAAAGGAAGATCGACTACGCCGGCTTCGTCGATCCATTCATCGGCACGGGCGCTCACGGCCACACCTATCCGGGCGCGACCGTGCCGTTCGGAATGGTGCAGGTGAGTCCGGATACGAGATTGAGCGGCTGGGACGGCTGCTCGGCGTATCATCATTCCGATAGCGTCATCTACGGGTTCAGCCACACGCACCTCAGCGGGACGGGGTGCTCCGACTACGGAGATATCCTCCTGATGCCTACGGTCGGAGCCGTCAGGTTGAAGCAGGGCGACGGAAATGATCCCGCCTCCGGATACTGCTCGAGATTCTCCCACAAGGAAGAGGAAGCCAGGCCGGGATATTACCGGGTCGAGCTCGACGACGGCGGCGTGATCGTCGAGATCACCGCAACGAAACGGGCGGCGTTTCACCGGTACACGTTTCCGAAAAGCGACAGCGCGAACGTCGTCATCGATCTTCAGCACCGGGATCCGGTCATCGATTCACACGCGAGGATAGTGAGCGACACGGAGATCGAGGGATATCGCCGCTCGAGGGAATGGGCGGAGGATCAGCGCGTGTATTTCGTAGCCCGATTCTCCAAACCTTTCACGTCGCATGGAATCGCGGTCAACGATACGCTCGTGGGCGGCGCAGATGAGGTCTCGGGTACGGACGTCAAATTGTACGCCGGCTTCGAGACCGACACCGACGAGGCGATTCTCGTGAAGGTCGGCATTTCGGCCGTCGACGTGGAGGGAGCTCGCAAGAATCTGCGGGACGGGATCCCCGACTGGGATTTCGAGAAGGTCCGTTCCGATGCCGGCAAGGCGTGGAACGACGCGCTTGGGAAGATCTCCGTAAAGGGTGGCACACGGGCGCAGCGCGTGACGTTCTATACGGCCCTCTACCATGCGATGCTTGCCCCGAACCTTTTCATGGACGCCGACGGACGATACCGCGGCCGCGATCTCGAGATTCACGAGTCGAAGGATTTCACGAATTATACCGTGTTCTCGCTCTGGGACACGTACCGGGCCGCTCATCCGCTCTTCACGATCATCGAGCCCGAACGCACGGCCGACTTCATCAAGACGTTCATCGTCCAGTACGAGCAGGCCGGGCTGCTGCCGGTGTGGGAGCTCGCCGGAAACGAGACGAACTGCATGATCGGCTACCATGCCGTGCCTGTCATCGCCGACGCCTATATCAAGGGCATACGGGGCTTCGATGCGGTCAAGGCGCTCGAGGCGATGGAGCACAGCGCGTCGACCGATTTTCGCGGTCTGCGGTACTTCCGCGAGCTCGGCTACGTTCCGGCGGACAAGGAGGGCGAGTCGGTTTCGAAGACGCTGGAGTACGCGTACGACGATTGGTGCATCGCGCAGATGGCGAAGGCCATGGGAAGGAAGGCGGACTACGAGACATATATCCGGAGGGCTCAATCGTACAAGAATCTATTCGATCCATCGACCGGCTTCATGCGCGCCAGGATCAACGGCGCATGGTTCAAGCCATTCGACCCCGCCGAGGTGAACTTCAACTACACAGAGGCCAATGCGTGGCAGTACAGCTTCTGTGTCCCGCAGGACGTCTCCGGGCTCATCGGTCTCATGGGAGGGAAGGAGCGCTTTGCCGAAAAGCTCGATTCCCTCTTCTCCGTGAGCCCGAAGACGACGGGGATCGATCTGCCGGACGTCTCGGGACTCATCGGGCAGTACGCGCACGGCAACGAGCCGAGCCATCACATGGCGTACCTCTACAGCTTTGCGGGACGGCCGTGGAAAACGCAGCAGCGTGTGAGAAACATCATGGACGGGCTCTACACGACGGGGCCTGCGGGTCTCTGCGGCAACGAGGATTGCGGTCAGATGTCGGCGTGGTACGTGCTGAGCGCGCTCGGGTTCTACCCGGTCACTCCCGGTTCCGACGTGTATGTAATCGGCACACCGCTCTTCAGAGAGGCCTCCATCGCCGTCGGCGGCGGCAGGCATTTCGTGATCAAAGCGAAGAGGATCTCGGCGAAGAACATCTACATCCAGTCG